>JANPEK010000060.1:0-3974 GCA_031422915.1 Phyllobacteriaceae bacterium
TACAAACACCTCATCGAAAAGGGTAAACCTCCAAAACTCGCCCTCATCGCCGTCGCCCGCAAAATCCTCATCACCGCCAATGCACTGCTGCGCGACAACAAGGAGTTCGCCGCTTGATCCCAATACAGTTGCCAGACTTGACCCAAATCCAGAAACCGACGCGTCGCGCCGTAGCCTTGGCGTAGGCAGAAGCCTTGACGAATGCGGAGACCGTTGGCGGTAATGAATCAAAGCCGGTGCAGAACGCGAGCTCTCACTGAAATGCCGCCAATCCGACGCCTCTCCACTCTCACGCCCGCTTCGCGACCTCAATCCTTGCCATGTGAACAGCGATTTTTGCTTCCAGCATGTCCGGGCTGATCGGCTTTGACAGATAATCATCCATGCCCGATTCGATGCAGCGGTCGCGGTCGCCTTTGAGTGCGTGCGCGGTTACGCCGATGATCGGTGTCCGCGCCAGCCTGTTGGCGGCTTCAAATTCGCGGATCGCAATCGTTGCCTCCATGCCATTCATTTCCGGCATCGACACGTCCATCAAAATGATCGACGGGCGCTTGGCCTGCATGCACTCAAATGCTTTGCGGCCATTGTCGGCGATTTCATAGCGGTAGGGCAGACCTTCAAGAATTTGCGTGAACACGATTTGGTTCACCGCATTGTCTTCGGCCACAAGAATGTCGAGCGCTGTTGATGCGACTGCCGGAACATCTGCGGACGCCGCGTTTATGCTCGCCGGAACCGGCGTTGAAATTTGAGCTGTTGCTACGGCCTGCGCAGGTGCGGACTTTACGCCCGCCATGCGTTCGCCGAGTTCGCCAAGGCTTTTCGGTGCCGGAAGGGTGCCGGATTCGTGTTGGCTGGAGCGCGTCTCGCGGATGACATTGACGATTGTGTCGAATAAAAGTGACGAGCGCGCCGGTTTCATCAGGTGCGCATTGATTGGCACGCCTTCAAATTCAACGCCTTGCATCGCCGTATCGACAGATGTCAGCAGTATGATCGGCATGCCAGACAGCGCCGCATCATTGCGGATCGCACGAGCGACATCTGCGCCGTTCATCTCCGGCATGTGATAATCAAGGATCAGGACATCAACATCTAAACCAAGCGTCTTGGCCTGGCTCAAGACAGCGATTCCCTCGCGCCCGGCCGTCGCGGCGCAGGCATCGAAATGCCAGGATCGCATCTGTTCCAGAAGGATCGAACGATTGACCGGATTGTCGTCGATGATCAGTACGCGCGCGCCATCGACGTCGAATGGCAGCACTTTTTTGCGTACAGTCGCGCCGTGAACCGGCACGGCAATCGTGAACCAGAATGTCGAGCCTTCGCCGGGTTCCGAAGATGCGCCCATCTCGCCGCCCATCAGCGCGACAAGCTTGGTGGAAATCGCCAGCCCCAAGCCGGTGCCTTCGTGGCGGCGCGTCGAGGATGTGTCGACCTGGCTGAACTTCTCGAACACCAGTTTCAGCTTCTCCGGCGCAATGCCGATGCCTGTGTCGGTAATTTTGAACATCAACGACGCGATGCCCGACGGCAGATCCACCTTTCCGGTCACATCCACCAACACATGGCCGCTCTCAGTGAACTTGACCGCATTTCCCATCAGGTTCGTGACAATCTGGCGCAGCCGCCCGACGTCGCCGACAATGTATTCCGGAAGGTTCGGGTCCACGCGGACAATCAGCTCAAGGTCTTTTTCCTGCGCGCGGGCCGACACCAGAGTCGCCACGTCTTCGATGGCTTCTGCAAGCCGGAATGGGGCAGGGTCAAGTGTCAGCTGACCGGCATCAATCTTTGAAAAGTCCAGGATGTCATTGATGATTGTCAGCAGCGCGTTGCCGGATTTGACGATAATGTCGGTGAATGTCTTTTGCTTGGTATCAAGGTCGGTGCGCGCCAACAGCTCAGCCATGCCAAGCACGCCATTCATCGGCGTGCGGATTTCATGGCTCATGTTGGCAAGGAATTCGGACTTGGCGCGGTCGGCAAGGATGGCCTTCTGCTCTGCATCTTTCAGCGCGTGTTCGGCATCTTTTTGCTTGCTGATGTCGAAGTAGCAGACAAGCCGCTTGCCGTCGGACAATGCCGTGCAGGAATAGATCATTGTCACGCCATCGCGGCGGGTGAACTCACGCGGGGCAATATCGCCAGCGCTGATTTCGTTTACCCGCTTTTCAACATACTCCTGCCAATGGCTGTCCTCGATATCGTAGACGCCCTTGTGCCGGTTGATTTCGATGACACTGCGGAATGCGTTGCCAATTTTGATCTCGGCGGGATCCCAGTTCCACATGGTGTAGTTCGACTTGTTGATGAACAGAATGTCCAAATTCTTGTCCAGCAAAATCACGCCCATGCGCATGGCGTCCATCGTCGCCTTCATGTCGGCAAAGTCGCCTTCGGCCTTCAGGTTGGCATGCGCCAGACTTTGCAGCGCCGTTTTCTGCTCGTTGATCTCGAAGCAAGACGTCAGACGGTTGCCGTTTGTCAGCGTCTTGATCGAGAAAATAAAGGTGTTGTCGCCAATACCTCGCTCCTCGCGTGGCGGCACATCGCCGTGCTTTGCCTCGTCAAGACAACGCCTGACGTTGGCTGCCCACTCTTCCTTTGAAAGATCCGGAAAGTCCTTGTGGTTCGACCAAACCATGTCCTCGTAAGGCATGCCTTCGAAGACAGTGTCCTGACCGAGGTTCCAGAACCGCCTGTTTGCTTCATTGACCGTGACGACGTTCATGTCCGGTCCGATGATCGTGATGCCAAGCGGCATGGCATCAAGAATTTCCTGCAAGTCGACGCGATTAGCCTGTGCTAAATGCATGGCGGCATCCAATTGCCGCTCGCGCAATTTCAGGTCGTCAATCAGCGTGTTGGTGCCGACCAGAAGATACTGACCGTCCTCGACCGCGATGCGGTTCTTGAACGTGAGAAAGTCGATGCGCTTGCCATCCTTGCGCACCTTCGATTCTTCATTGCGGCGGACCTTGCCTTCGATCAGCACGGCGCGGTCTTCAGCGGCGAATATCGTGGCATTCTCTGCGGTATGGATGTCAAAATCGGTGTAGCCAAGCGTCTCATCAATGCTGCGCTCGTCGAGGTCCAGATTGGCCTTGTTGGCGAATATCTTCTCGAGCTTCTCATTTTTGATAAAGACCGAAACCGGGATGGCGTCGAGCACCTCGAACAGCAGGTCGACTGTCTTTTCGAAACCATAGGCTTCGATGAAATGTTGTTTGACTTGCGCGTTCATGCGTTGATTTCCGTCCATTCCCCGCTGGTGCTGGTCAAGTTTACGCCCGGCGCAAGGGGAGGCGCTCAGACGCTCATTTGGCAGCAACGCGATTGTGTGGGTTTATGGTTAAGAAGCCGTTTCGCTGTCCCGTTTCGGTGCAGGCTTATTTTAGAGCGTCGGGCGTTCAAATGGGATCAACTTGGACTTGTTTTTCGGCGTCCAAGTTGATCCCATTTGAACGACCGATGCTCTAGACGTCCGGGAAAATCGGCAGCGAGGCAAATGCCGCCCGAAGCGCATCTGACCAGCCTTCAGAAATGGTCCGGTAGTAAGGGTCATCACGGTCAATGCGCTTTTGGAGCCCGAGCTTGAACGTGTCGCGTTCATAGAAGGCGAGGTCCAATGGCAGTCCAACCGATAGGTTCGATTTGAGTGTTGAATCAAAGGAGACAAGCAGCAGCTTGGCAGCTTCGGCAAACGTCATTGCCTTGTGATAGGCGCGCACAATGATCGGCTTGCCATATTTGTGCTCGCCGATCTGGAAGAATGGCGTGTCGGTGGTGGACTCGATGAAGTTGCCTTCCGGATAGATCTGGAAAAGCCGCGGCTCCGACCCGACGATCTGGCCGCCGACAATGAACGTCGCATTGAACGCCGAGTCAGCCCTCTGGCCCGTTGCGGCATTGGCGTTGATGACTTCACGCACCACGTCGCCGACCAGCCTTGCGGTCTGGAACATTGA
>JANPEK010000061.1:0-1785 GCA_031422915.1 Phyllobacteriaceae bacterium
CGACAGCCGCAACGCGTGCATCGGTTGTCGCAGGTCATGAACAGTATCTTTGACGCTTTCCTCGCGTTTGCGCGAGTTGTCGGTCACCTGTGCGTAATTTCCCTCAAGCGCCGACAGGCGCTGGCTGAGCGCAAGGTTCCTTTTGACCTCCGCAAGATTTTCCTCCATCGCCGACTGGCGCATCTGGTTGTAGCGGTCGAAGATCGCCAGCCCCATCAGCAGCGCTTCGATTACGAGCGCAATGCGGATCGTGTCATAAAGGGTGATGAATTCCGGTTCGAACCCGAACGCGTGCCGCGCGGTGAACAGGCTTGCCGGGATAAAAACGGCGATCCAGGCAAAGACGAAAAACCGGACCTCCCTGAAACGGGTGCGCGCGGCTACCAGTCCTGCAATGAGGTAGGTCAGCGTGCAAACCGAGAGCATGATGGTCAGCAGCCGGTTCAACAGCTGCGGGTTGGTTGTCAAAAACACAGCGTCAACCAACAGGATGGAGGCAACGGCCGCAATCAGCACCCGGTGCATGACCGGATGATAACGCGACGTCTGTAGAATGGCCATTGCGAACAGGCCCCCGAAAACCAGGACGGATGAACCCGCCAGAATTGCCGCGATCGAATTGAAATGCGGATAATTGGGCCAGACATATTGAAATGCCACACCGTCAGAATGGCTGACATAAGTCAGCATGGACAGAATGTAACCGGCGAAGGCAGCGAACACAGCCTGGCGCAGCACAATCAGCGCCGCGCTGACCAGCGCGAACATGACCAGCATCATCCCATAAAACGCATAGTTTTTTGCTTGGGCAACGCTGGCGACACGGGCAAAGGAGTCCGGTGTTTCCACCGACATGGACTGTCTCGAAGAACCTTGCGAATAATAGGCCACGACCAGTGTCGCGGCCTCTCCGGGCTTGAGCTCAAAAGGGGCGACCATTTGCGGGTAGTTGACCGGTCTGGCGCTGAACGGGCTGTCGGTGTCGAGGTCGAGCAATGTTGTGACCGCGCCGTCGGAACCTATCTTGTAGATCGCGATCTTCTGCGTGAAATTCGCATGCACGTAAAAGCGCCACTCGTCCAAATCCGCCGTCCCGTTGACCACCGGAACCCGCAGCCAGATTTTCGCCGACGTGTAGCCAAAATCCGGCACCAGCCCGGGAAGCGGCTGCAGGGCGGCTGACCCGGCGGGCGTGAAATCCTGGACGGTCAGTTGCCATGCATTATCAATGGTGTATTCAAGGTGCCTGCCCAGCATTTCCATGCTCGCCGGACCCGACAGGACCAGCGGGCGCTGATCGGCAGCATGAACCAGCGCTTGGGGGAGCGACATAATGAGGGCAAAGGCAAGAAAAACCAGGGTGAGAAACCGGCCCCGCCGCCGACAGGGAAATCTGCTGTGAAGCAAAGGGTCTTGCTCGCCGACGATCATGCCTTTGTCTCGTGGGGCTTGGCCAAGGCGCTCTCCGCACTCGAAAACATCGAAATTGTTGGCTCGGTGACGAATGGCATTGATGCAATTGTCCAAATCAGAAAAGTCCGGCCCGACTGTGCCATCTTGGACTACAATATGCCCGGCGCGAACGGAATGGAAGTGTTCCTCGAAGCCAAGCGCTGGTCGCCTGAAACGCGTTTCGTGCTTTTGACAGGAACCGCGTTGCCGGAGACCATCCGCGCATTTGTCGAGGCAGGCATTCATGGCGTCTGCCTCAAGGATTGCTCAGAAGGCGAAATCGTTGAGGTTGTCCGCCAGGTTTGCATCGGCAATACAGCGCTCGGTGCCAGC
>JANPEK010000062.1:0-7707 GCA_031422915.1 Phyllobacteriaceae bacterium
CCCCGGCGTTACCCGGCCAAAAGGCCCCGGCCATCCCAGGCCAAGCCCCGGCACCCGCAACGCCCGGCGCAGTGGACCTGAGCCAGCCGCCAAAGATCAACTGAGGGAACAAGGTTCCGATCTCACCCTCGCGGTGGAAAACGGAACTATCTGACATTGTTGATAAATCTTAACTTTTCGTGTTGCAAAAAGCCAAACAATTGCCAACGAAAGGCGAAGCGCGATCTCCCCCCTCGCGGGGGAGATGTCCGACAGGACAGAGGGGGGCGCCTCGCACAAAGGCTTCAGAATGAGTCAAAAAGCCGTGAAGTAAAAAATTGCATTTGACATTTCAAATTTTCTATGTTCATGTTTCGTTCAACAACGGAGACACGAACACCTTGGACTGGCCGCTCGCAATCACCCGCAACAGTGACGCGCTCCGCCGCATCGTCGCGGTGATGTTTGCGATGCTGCATGGTGTTGATCGCGCTCTTCCCCTCTACCGCGAAGCGGGGTCCGAAGGACGGGCGAGACCCGTGGCTCGCCCCGGGCCAGCTGCTTCGCGCAGCGAAGCGGTAAGGGCGAGTCAGCCTGACAAGGGCAATGCAAACGCCGCTTTCACACTCCCACACCGTCTTTACCACGCAATCCTCCTCATCCTGCGCCCGGCAGAATCCGCCCTGCGCCGCCTCATCGTCATCGCCGCTCGCGGCCTAACTCTCAAGCCACGAGCCTCGAGCCAACTCCTGCCAAACTTCCCTTCATTCGCCGCCACCAACGCCTCACGCATCCCGTCCTTCGCCCTCCTCGACCCGCTCAAGCACTTCTCCCTCGAAGACTTCAACCAAAACGCCAACCCGCACGTGAACTTCTCCAGCTCCTGGGACCCAAGCGTCTTCGCGCCATCGCTGTCGCAACCCGACGAACCCATAAACGCCGCTCTCCTCTTCAGCCGCATGCGCGCCCTGCGGGCCGCGCTCAGCGACATCCCAAAGCAAGCCCGCCGCCTCGCAAGATGGCAAGCCCAGCGCGACGAATTGCTCACGAGCAAACGCCCGACCCGCATCTCCATCTTCCGCCCCGGTCTCCCGCCTGGCTGGAGACAACGCTCGATCCATGATGTCGATGATGTGCTGCGAGAGTGCCACGGCCTCGCACTTCACGCGGTCAACGGGCCCGATACGGGGTGAGCGCTTCACGCTGCAATATTGGCAAACTTGAAAAGGGTGGTTTTGAGCAAAACCGCTCCGCCATTCGTCATCGTCGGGCTTGTCCCGACAACCCGGACTTGCCTTCTGCCAACGCCGGCCCCGGACGCGGAAGAGCAAAATTTATAAACAAATTCAACAATATAGCCAATTCAAGGCGGCAGCTCTGTCAAATGGAGACCTGCCGCCTCAAACCATATTTTGTCTTACAGCTTTCCGTTCCGCTGCTGCGTCATCATGAACGTGTCGTAGGTATATTCAGAGAACTGCGCCCACAAGTAAGCGTCTTTCTTGAACTCCAGCACACTGTCATAAATCTTCTTGAACGCCGGATTGACAGCGTTGATTTCCGCATAGGTCGCCAGCGCCGCAGCGTATGCCGCGTCAAGAATCTCTTGGCTGAACGGCTTCAGCTGCGCACCCGCCCCGGCAAGCCGCTTCAGGGCAGCCGGATTTTTGTAATCATAGCTGGCCATCATGTCGCAGTTTGCCGCTTGGCAGGCTGTTGTCAAAATGGACTTGTAGCTGGCCGGCAGTTCGTCAAACTTGGCCTTGGAAACCATCGCATGAAGGCACGAACCGCCTTCCCAGAAACCGGGATAATAATAGTTCGGCGCAACTTTATAAAAGCCGAGCTTCTCATCATCATACGGCCCGATCCATTCGGTCGCATCAATCGTGCCCTTTTCCAGCGCCGGATAAATATCGCCGCCCGCAATCGTCTGCGGCACAACGCCAAGCTTGGTCAAAATGCTGCCGGCAAAACCGCCGATGCGCATTTTCAAACCTTGCAGATCAGCCGGTGTGTTGATTTCCTTGCGGAACCAGCCACCCATCTGCACGCCGGTATTTCCGCATGGGAAGCCAACGAGACCTTGAGTTCCGTAAAACTCGTTCATCAAATCATTGCCGCCGCCAAAATAGAACCAGGCATTGATCTGACGGGCGTTAAGGCCGAAAGGAATGCCGGTGCCCAGAGCATAGGTCGGGTCCTTGCCCCAGAAATAGTACGAAGCCGTGTGGCACATTTCGACGGTGCCATCGGTCACCGCGTCGACAGCTTTCAGCGGCGGAACGATTTCGCCACCGGCGAAAACCTGAATCTCGAAATTGCCATCCGTCGCGGCCTTGACTTGGTTGGCCAACGTCTGTGCAGTGCCGAAAATTGTATCAAGCGACTTCGGAAACGATGACGTCAAACGCCATGAAATCTTCGGCGCAGTCTGCGCAATTGCCGGTGCAGCCAAAGTCACAGTTGCGGCAGCGCCAACACTCATCGTGCCGGCATTTTTGATAAACGAACGACGATCCATAAACTCTCTCCCGGATTGTTTCTGGTCCCAGTATCCGCACTCCATTTGGTACCGGGCCATAGTCGAAGACTTGCATGGCCTCATGAGGGTGTAAAGTGCTGCGAAGGGTTGAAAACGGCAAATCCAACACGCTTGCCGGTTCGGCTGCGTGCAGTTACAAACACCACAGCGACAACAATGAGAAATGCCCAAAAATGCGCCAGCCGCTGATCGCTGTAACCGGAGATGTCCGCCAGTTCGATGGCTACACTTGGCATTCAGCCCCGCAGACCTATCTTGAGGCAGCCGTCGGCGTTGCCCGCGTCACCCCATTGATTGTCCCGTCTTTCGGCAGCCGCATCGACATTGATTCCATTCTCGATCAAGTCGATGGCGTCATGGCAACGGGGTCCAAAACCAACGTCCATCCGCAGCTTTACGAAGTTCAGCCATCCATCGCCCACGAGCCGTTTGACGAGGCGCGCGATGCAACCGCGATTCCGCTGCTGCGCCGCGCGGTCGAACGGGGCATTCCGCTTTTGGCCATTTGCCGCGGCTTTCAGGAATTGAACGTCGCGCTCGGCGGCTCAATTGCCACGGAAATCCAAGAACTTGCCGGCCGCATGGATCACCGCGCCGCCTCAAGCGAGGACCAGAAGATCCGCTTCCGCATCCACCAGCCCGTACATATAAAGGCCGACTCTTGCCTCGCTTCAATCATCGGCGCGGGAAAAGTCCAGGTGAATTCACTGCATCGCCAAGCCATCGAGCGCCTCGCAAAAGGGTTGGATATCGAAGCTGTCGCCGATGACGGAACGATTGAAGCCGTGTCAGTGCGCGGCGCACGCGCCTTTGCCGTCGGCGTTCAATGGCATCCAGAATATTGGGCCAAGGAAGATGAAGCCTCAAGCGCCATCTTCAGCGCATTCGGCGATGCCGCCAGACATCACCTCTTCCATAACCGCCACAAGGCAGCGGCAGAATAGTCAACGTCATATTTCCGAGAATGTGATTTGCGCCGCAGCAGGCGAAACAGCCTCAAAAGCAAAACCGTCCGATGGCCCAAGTTCAAGCAACGCGGTGCCACTCCTGGTGATGAGGTTAACGGTATTGCCGCCAGCCGATGACCATCGTGCCACCGTATCGAGTCCCGGATAAACACTTGCGCAATTCTCGTCGGCACTTGCCGCCGCGTCGCCGCTTCCAAGCACCGCGACTACAATCCTGCAGCTCTTGCCGGAAGCCGCAGATGCCAGATATTCGGTACGGCTTCCCGTTTTCATCGACGACGTTTGGATCGGGTCAATACCGGCATAGGGCAAAGGTGTCGGGGCAGAACCCTTTTCTGCAAACGGTGTCAACGCAATCCCCGCAATCGCCAGACTGAATATGGTTTTGATCATGGTGCACGTCCGGACCTTGGTTTCGCTTTCACGAAACAGAAGATTGCGGCAGTAATCCTTACCCGAAAGTTAACAAATGAAAATAATGGTTAAATATGTGTCACTTTTTGTAAATGCATTGTTTCAGGCACCGGCGTCATTACCCCTTTTCCTGAAAACCAGCTGACCAGATTGTCAACGCAAAGATCACCCATCGCCTTGCGCGTATGAACCGAGGCCGATCCGACATGCGGTAAAAGCACCGTGTTCGGCAGCGAAAACAAGTCCGGTCGCACATGCGGCTCATTGTCGAACACATCAAGACCGGCAGCCGCAATCACGCCATTGTTCATTGCCGAGATCAACGCATCCTCATCAACAGTCGATCCGCGCCCGATGTTGATCAGCACGCCATTCGCACCCAGCGCAGACAAGACCTCTGAGTTGACCGCATTCTCCGTCGCCGCCCCTCCCGGCACCACCACGATCAATATATCCACCGCGCGGGCCAACTCCGCCAGCGTCGCATGATAGGGAAAGTCCAATCCTTCAGCCTTGCGCCGGTTGTGGTAATGTACTGCAATACCGAATGCCTCCAGCCGCTTGGCAATCGCCTGCCCGATCCGCCCCATGCCGAAGATTCCAGCGGTCCGCCCGCGCAAAGTCAGCGGCGTCAGCCGGTAATTGCCCTTTGCCGACCAGTCACCGGCCCGCATGTAGGCTTCCGCCGCGGACAGTTCACGCACCGTATTGAGCAGCAATCCGATCGCCGTGTCCGCCACTTCCTCAGTCAGCACATCCGGCGTGTTGGTCACCATGATGCCGTTCGCGCCCGCATGGCGGCTGTCAACTGCATCATAGCCGACACCGAAATTGGCAACAATCTCCAGCTTCGGCAGCGCCCGCATCAGGTCTGCCGATATCATGGTCATCGCCGCAATTGCCCGCACACTGCCCGCAACCTGCGCATCAATCAGCGCCGCATCGCCGGCCACAATCTCAACAGCCGTGAACTCATTGCGGATGCGCTCCAGCGCATGCGGATTAAACCGCCCGGGAACCAGAACGCGGATCGGCTTCAAATCCATCTTAAGACATTTCTCTGGGGGCGGATGTTGAGTGGCGTACAGTCAGGATCGGCGTGATCAATTCATGTCGCGCCGAGGCCGGAACGCCGGACAGCCGCTCAATCAGCGCACGCGCCGCACGCCGACCGACTTCGCGCTGCCCGTTCCACACCGTGGTCAAATCCGGCGTCGCAATCGACGCTTCTTCAAGATCATCATATCCGGTTACAGAATAATCGCGCCCCGGCAGATAGCCCGCACGCGCAATGCCGCTCATCAGGCCAATGGCCACCAGATCATTCCAGCACACGGCAGCCGTCGGCTTCTCGCGCATCGCCAGAAACTGCTGCGCTGCCTCGAACCCTTCCTTTTTGGTGCGCGGCCCCGGAAGCCGAAGGTCCGCCATCACTTCAATCCCCGCTTTCTGCATCGCCACAACATAGCCGTGATAGCGGTCGCGCCCAGTGGATGTCTGGTCTGTCCCCCCAACCATGGCAATCCGCCTGTGGCCAAGCTCAATCAAATGGTTGGTCGCGAGACCAATGCCAAAACTGTCATCGCCGCGGAACACCGGCACATGCGCGCCTTCCACCGAACGAGCGATCAGCACGGCAGGCAGTCCATTGTCTTCAGCCAGTTGAATGTCCGACGCAGGCGTCCCGATCGCAGGCGACATGATCACACCATCCGCGCCGAGTTGCATCAGCGTTTCAAGAAAGTTCCGCTGCTTTTCCACGGAGTCATAGTGGTTTGAAAGAATGAACGTCTGCCGCTGCTTGTCGAGCTCAGTCTCAATGGACCGCAGGATTTCGGCATAGAACGGGTTCATGATGTCATGCACCACAACGCCGACAATACCCGACCGCGAGGTGCGCAGGCTCGCCGCGCGGCGGTTGTAGATATAGCCGAGCCTGGCCGCCTCGTCTTTGATCCTGTCCCGCGTCGCGTCCGCCACCAGCGGACTGTCGCGCAGCGCCAGCGAAACCGTGGCTGTCGACACTTTCAAAGCGTCAGCAATCGTCGAAAGCTTGACCTTCTGTGCCACGCAACCCCCTTAAATGATCGCAGCAGAATTTAGAATGTTTAAATGTCGTTATGCCAACTGTGTTTCAGGAGTCCAACTGTTTTTCCAGGAGTCAAAGTGTTTGACGCACGGAGTTGTCGCCCGCTCGCACGCAGCCGGCCCCAGTGGCGTGCCCTGCCAAGGCGATTGAAATGCATCAACATCTTCGCGCGGCCTGATTTGCATCAAAAGTGCTGACTGAAACGTGATTGTTTGTTGAACTGCGAACTCGGTAGCGTTTGACAATCTTATCCGGACAAGGGTGTTTGGCTCATGCACAGCAAAACTTTTCTCGCAACGGTTTTTACTGTCGCCTTCGCAAGCGTTGCCGCTGCCGCTGCCGGCGAAGTGCGCAGTGTTGTTGAAATCTTCACAAGTCAGGGCTGTTCTTCCTGTCCACCTGCCGACCGGGCCTTTTCTGCCGCCACAGGCGGCGATGTTTTGGGCCTGGCTTGGCACGTGGATTATTGGGACCGGCTGGGCTGGCGCGATACATTTTCGTCTCCTCAAGCCACAGCAAGGCAAGCCGCCTATGGTTTTGGCTCCTACACGCCGGAGATCATCGTCAATGGCGCGCGCGTCGTTTCAAATTCAGGTTCATCGTCCGCGATTGCCTCGGCCCTCAGTGGCTCATTGCCGGTTCGCGTTTCAGTAAGCGGCTCAAGTGTCAAAATCGGGCCGGGCAACGGCCGTGCCAACATCATTCTGGTTCGGTATGTCACTAAAGCAACTGTCGCCATTCGGCGTGGTGAGAACAGAGGCGCCACGATCACCTACAAACATCCGGTCATCGGCTCCCGCAAGATCGGCACATGGGATGGAAGCGCCAAAACAGTCACTGTCAGCAAGTCTGAATGCGGCGGTGCATGTGCGGTCTTGCTGCAAGTGGGCGTTGGCCGGATTTTGGGTGCGGCCGCGCTTTGATCATCGCGCTTGGATCATCGCGCTTGGCGCACCAAGTGACCAATCAACACACTTGCTGACCGGTCAATCGCTCAGTTGATCCGGCTCTTCGGTCGAACCTTTGGTCTTCACATCGTCCGGCTCATCGTCCTTGTCGGCATCCGACAAATCCAACCCGGTCAGATTGCCCTCGACCTTGCGCAACAACTTGGACAGCATCTTGCGGTCCTTCTTGTCGAGGCCGTCAAGCGCCCGCTTCTCGGTCTTCTTGATCGATTTCTCAATCGAGACAATCGCCTCACGCCCGATCTCGGTCAGAAAAATATGCGCCTGTCGCGCATCGCTCTCGGAGCCGCGCTTGTCGACGAAGCCTTGCGCCTGCAGCCGCGAAATCGTCTTGGTGATGGTCGGCGGACGCACTCCGATTTCCAGCGCCAGCGCGCCCGGCGTCTGGCCGTCCTGCATCGCCAGCGCCAGCATCAGCTGGTCTTGCCCGGCATAAAGCTTCTTGTCGAGAAGGCGTATGGCCAGCGCCGTGCGCCCGAGCCGCGCCACAATCTGAACCTGCTGCAATATCTTGCGGTCTTTCTTGGCCATGTCCGTCCCCTCTTCCACACGCCCTGCGCAGCATTCACCATGTGATGCGCGACCCGGCAGTGCCTTGCAATAAATCATGCGGCAAAGCACCATGCAGCAGAACTTCCTTTGCCGACAACGCTCTTAGACGGGATATATGACAGACATGCGACTGTGGATAAAATCACCCTTGGCGATACTTGCGGAAAATGCCGGCGGCGGCATCGTTATTGA
>JANPEK010000063.1:0-3879 GCA_031422915.1 Phyllobacteriaceae bacterium
TCTGACAAATGGAGCGGGTGAAAGCGCGCAAACCACAGTGTTGCGTTTCCAGCTGGCCGGTGAGAACGAACTCAAGCCGCAAGGGCGCGGAGTCACATTTGCGGCAAACGGTCTTGATCTTGCAGTCGCGCCGACGGAAACCCGCGCCTATATTCTTCTCAATGACGGCAGGGACACCCGTCTCACACCGGTTGACATGGAATTTGTCAAGGCTGAGGGTGAAGGACCCGACAACAGGGAACTGTCGTCCGAGACCATCACCATCGACGGCTTGGGCCTGTCTTTGGCTCTCGCCCCCAACGGCGCACGTGCCTATGTCGCGGCGGCAGACTCTGATGCCGAGGCCATGCCGGATCGCGGATTGGTCGCAGTCATCGACATATCTGAAAATGATTGCGGCATCCATTTCGATCAGATCATCGATGGCTGCAGCCACTGTGAAGACAACGGCGACCACACGGTCATTCTAGGCCATCTGCCAAACTACAATGCCGCCGCAAAGCCATTCATCGTCAATCCGGGCACTGGCGGCGAGAACATCGTCATTATTGACAATAAAACCTACCGTCCGATTGTTCCGTCCGCCCATACGCTGCATGAGGTGATTGAATGCATCTTGGCACAAGGTGTTGCGGAAGGACCTCCGGGGCCACGTGGTGACCCGGGCGTCCAAGGCGCGGATGGGCCGACAGGGCCAAACGGGAAAAGCATCACCGGCGTAACAGTGGCACAAGGCGCGGTGGGATCAAACCCGTCAGCAACGACGACGGAACAGCCCGCAGGCCTTGTCGTCAACCTGACCATCCCGGCATCCGCACCGGGCGCAAGCGGCCTCGGCATCGACAAGGCCACGGTCGTCTACGATTCCGCGATCACCACGCCGCAAGTTGCGATCACCGGCAACACGCCAAACCGGACACTGGCGATCAAACTGCCAGCGCCCGTGGCCACGCCGGCACAAGACCTGAACACAGTTGTTGCCATGAGCTGGAAGCATGCTGTCGAATTCGGCACGGCGTCCGAATTCCGCAGTGCACTGTTGGGAAAAGGCATAGCGGTTGCCTTTGAAAAGCCGGTGCAGTGGCCCGCGTTCACTGGCACCAAGAAGGCCGGACCGTCTATGATTGTGGAGTTGCAGCATCGTGTGTTTTCGGGCGGTGGATCATCATTCTGGGCGGCATTCGATGTCATTGAAGCCAACCCGATCACAAATCTCAAATTTGATCCCGCAGATGCAACTTTGCTCGTATCTTGGGATATCCTTACTGACGCGGATTTTTCTCCGGGCTTCGCACTGCGCGCGTCAGACAATTTCGAGTTTGGTGTCCCCAATGTCGAGCCCGTCCGCTTGGTGTTTTATGCGGATTTTGTCGTCGGCGAAGACGGCAAGACATCACTCGACGGCTCCCATATTGGCGGACAGCTGCCAACGGGCCGCGGCGGGGCGGGCGATACGTTTCTGAGCTGGTTTACGGTCACGGAAGGATGAGGGAGACAGTCATGGCAAACGCCATCAAGACGAAGCCGCTCGCAACATCAGTCAATGATGTGGTCACTCCGCTCTATTTTGACCGTCAGGTGGTGCGGGCAGAGGATCTTACCCTCGACCGGGGCAGCCACGATGCAGAGCTTGAGCGGATGCGCAGGCTGATGCACGGCTGGGGCATCGTTGCCGGCTTCACGTTTCTCAAGGTTGATTTGGAAAGCGGCAGGTTCACCCTCGGCAAAGGCTACGGCATCACCCCGAACGGCAATGAAATCTATCTGACAGTCGCTCTGGAGATCACTGATCTTTCGGCGCGGCTGAGCGGCTGCTGCGGGCCTGGCTCGCCAACCTGCGACATCGTTGACCTCAAGGAACGCGCCGCCATTGAAGCACGGGCAAAGGACGGAATCATCGAAGGCTGGATCGTTGCCCGACCCTATTTCACCGACAGCGAGTTGCGACCTGGTGTCCCTGTCGGCTGCGCCCATCCGGCCAACGCGCTTTTGCCCACTCGCCGCTGCGAGGGCGCGCAGTTCGACATCGTCTGTAGCCTGCAGTATCCGCATGTCCAAGACGAAAAGAGCTGTGAATTTCTGACCGACTGGATGTGCAAGGTTCCAGATGAAGGACGCCAGCCACTACCGATGCCGGAAACGGTCGCGCCGGAAGATGACTATGTTGTGGTCGCCAAGCTAACTCTGACGAACGGCGTTCTGTCCTTAAGTTACCACGACCGCCGCATGCGGCTGCCTGTCAGCGTTCTGCAAGATTGGATGACCGCCTGCACCTGCGCTGTCAAACCGGCACCAACGACTACGACAGCTGCTCCGGCGACAACTCCCGCGCCGACGTCCTCGAAGCCGCCGCGCACCACGCCTGAGCCTGGGTTCACGTTCGACCGGTTCACCACGCCGCCTCCGTTTGTGACGTTCCAGCCATTCACCACTCCGCCGCCGTTCGTCACATTCAGACCGCTGACAACGCCCCCGATTTTCACAACCTTCGGTCCAGATATCGACGGGCCGCTTGTCAATCCGGTGGATTGGCAAGTGGTGAACAACCGGGCCGTGGCCAACGGGCTTACCGATGTCGAGATCACGTCGGTCGACAATCAGAAAAAACTCACCGCCGTTGGCATCGACAACCCGGCGAAACTGATGGTCGTAGACCTTGGCGAGGTGTCACTTGCCACGGGCATTGAACGAAACAAGCTGGAAACAATGAAGGCCGACATAAAGACCAACAGATTCCTTGTTGGCGGACTTCAATTGTAGAGCGGCGCAACCATGGAAAACCACGCCCTGAGCATCGGTGCCTTGAAGACGGACTGCAAAGTCCTAGCCTATCCGCCAGCAGTCGCCACACTCAAGTCTACCATGGACAGGGCTCTTTCCGGCCGTTTTCCAACGCTTTTGGGCAATGCCTCGGAGTCACTGCTTGACGGGTATGAGGGCGTCATCCGCATCCAAAAACTCAAGATCGAACTGGCATACTCGGGAACGTGGGACGAGACTGTGCTGGCAGGGATTCTGGCTGCGCGCGTGAGCGAGGCTCTGCGGTCGGCACTGGTGTCACACACTTCCGGTATCCGGACTTGGTCGGACCCTGAAAGTTACATGGCGAGCTATGTTGAATGGCAACTTGGTTTTTCCAATGAACCGTCATGGGCATTCCCGGACTTTCAACCCTTGCGCCTGTTGCCGCCACTTGAGGCAGCACTGGAGATTGTGAAGGCACGGCCAGCGGTTCTGGTGACGTTGGCAAACAATGGCCGCCGCACCGGCAATCCCTTCCGCTTCATCGACATGCTACGCCGCGACATGGCCACGGAAACAGTTGCTGCATTGATGAAAGTTGTTGATGTCCAGCAACTTGCAACTTTCGCCCACCGCGACCACGACGAAGTCCTGCATCTCGTGAATGCTCTGGAATGGCTGCAAGAAACTGACATGGATAAGCGAATCCTCAAGCTTGCAAGCATACATGGCGAGGCTCGCAGACCAGAGGAGTTTGTTTCGATATTCGGAGCGGCACTGTTGGCAGTGGTTAGCAAGTGCCTCACAGAGCTCGACCCAATTCGAGCAAGTCAGGGCAATGATGGCTTCGCAAAAGTTCTGTCGCACGCTTCAGTGGCGCGCGCATTACCGTCGCATCTGGCCGAATTCGTAAAAACCGTGATACGCAAAGACGCTGGAAAAGCGCTCGTAAATTCCATTGTCGCACTGCTTGAAATGCGCTCGAAACCGGCTTCGAATGTGCACGAAAAGCGCTCGAACAGGACTACATCCTACAAACCCAAATCTCGCATCCTTGCTTCACCCTTCACTGGCATGGCATTGCTGTTGCCCGATGTTGTGCGCCTTTCGTTGCAACGACACATCGGTCTGAATGGT
>JANPEK010000064.1:0-16101 GCA_031422915.1 Phyllobacteriaceae bacterium
CAGGCGCGGGTGCAGATTTCGCCCATGATCATGAAGGTGGCGTGCTTCTTGTCCCAGCATTCGCCGATATTTGGGCAGCCCGCCTCTTCGCACACAGTCACCAGCCCATGCGAGCGCACGAGATCGCGGGTCTCATGATAGCCTTTGGAAACGGGCGCTCTCACGCGTATCCAGTCCGGCTTGCGCAGCATTTCGGTATCGGGCCGGTTTGCCTTCTCCGGATGGCGCAGCTTTACCGTGACAGAATGCTTCCTGACGTCAAGAACAGTGACCATGGGAACTCCCTTGCGCTGTAGATAGTTTGTGCGCAACAGCCTGTCGAGTGGTGCGAATGCATGACAGGGGCGCAAGGCGCGCAATACGAACAATTTACCCGCCCATATTAGTCTGACGCGATCAATTGCGGGGAATTGGCGGCATGAAGGTGATTGGCGATATCAGTTCGGCCGGAAACAACAGCTTTGGCCTTGTGCGCCTGCTTGCTGCCATATCGGTTGTCATTTCCCACGGCTGGGTCGTCACCGGCGGCGCGCATGCCATAGAACCGCTCGAAGCCTTCACCGGCTATCCGCTTGGCGCGCATGCCGTGCACGTGTTCTTTACAGTCTCCGGCCTACTCGTCGCCGCCAGCTTTGACCGTCGCCCAAGCCTAGTGGCATTCGGTGCGGCACGGCTCTTTCGCATTTATCCGGGTCTCATCGCTGCGACCTTGGGCGTGTTTCTGATCTGCGCGCTGTTTGCAAGCAACGCCGGTTTTGCTGAGATCATCAAGGGGTCAGTCATCAGCTATTTCGCCAAGATATTGGTCGGCCTCGCCGGCAGCGGTGCGATACCGGGCGTGTTTGAAACCTTGCCCTATGCCGGCGGGGTCAATGTTCCGCTATGGACATTGAAATACGAGGTGCTGTGCTACATCTCGCTGGCACTGATCATGGCCGCGATCATGCGCACCAAGCTCATCTCGCCGCTGGCTGCGGCTGGCGCTATCATCGCTGCATCCGGCGTCTGGCTGCTGCAGGGCAAGGCCTATGACGACGCCAACTTTTTCGATCACGTCGCCCGCTTCTCGTTCGCCTTCTGGGTTGGCGTTGCAGCTTGGCATCTGCGCAGCCGCATCCCGTTGCGCTCCGTCATCCTTGTGGCGTTGTTCGCGCTGACTGCGGTTTCAATCTATTTTGGGTTGCCTACCGTGCCCCACACGCTGATGCTGCTGTCTGGCTATCTGGCTGTGTTCGTTGCGCAATACCGGTTTGGCACACTCAGCGCATTCACCGACAAGAACGACCTGTCTTACGGCGTCTACATCTTGGGTTGGCCGGTGCAGCAGCTTCTGCTGTTGAACTTTCCGGGCATCAGCCCAACTGGAAACGCGCTCGCTGCGCTGGCGATTGTGCTGCCGGTAGCGTTTCTTTCGTGGCGGTTCGTGGAAAAACCGGCGCTTCGCTTGAAAGACCGGTTTGCCTGATCTCAGGCGCGGGGCGGCTGGTCGCGCTTTCCAAAGAACCACAGAATGATGATCGCGCCGGCAGTCGCCACCACCAGATTTCCGACGAAGCCGTAAAAGACAATGTTGAGCACACTCGCCAAGGCGCCGCCGACAAATGATCCTGCAACGCCGACAATGAGATTGGTCAGCAATCCATGATGGCGATTCATTGCCCGCTCGGCGAGCCAACCTGCCAAAATACCGATGAACAGCAGCCCAAGAAACCCGAAGCCCGGCATGGACATGACGCCCATTGGATGATCCATTTCAGTTCTCCCTGCTGCAAAGGTCAAGCATTCAGCACTCTGCCATAAGCATCCAGCACGCTTTCCTTCATCATCTCCGATAGGGTCGGATGCGGGAAGATTGTGTGCATCAGCTCTTCTTCGGTGGTCTCGAGGTTCATGGCGACGACGAAGCCCTGAATGAGTTCTGTCACCTCATGCCCGACCATATGCGCGCCGATCAACTGGCCCGTTTTTTTGTCGAAGATGGTCTTGATCAGGCCCTGGTCCTCGCCCAGCGCAATCGCCTTGCCGTTGGCCTGGAACTGGAAACGGCCGACGCGGATGTCGTGGCCCGCTTCTTTTGCCTTGGCTTCAGTGAGGCCGACAGATGCCACCTGCGGATGGCAATAGGTGCAGCCGGGTATCATCAGCTTGTTCATCGGGTGGACGCCCGGAACGCCGGCGATCTTCTCGACGCAGATCACGCCCTCATGCTCGGCCTTGTGCGCCAGCATTGGCGGCCCGGCGACATCGCCGATGGCATAGACGCCGGGCACATTGGTCTTGCCGTAGCCGTCGATCACGATGCAGCCGCGGTCGGTCTTGATGCCGAGTGCTTCAAGGCCGAGATTCTCGATATTGCCCTCCACGCCGACAGCGGAGATCAACCGGTCGGCTGTGATCTCTTCGGTCTTGCCATCCGCGCCCTCAATCGTTGCCGTGACGGAGTCCGCGCCCTTGACAACCTTGGTCACTTTGGTCGAGGTCTTGATCTTCAGCCCGGACTTTTCCAGCATCTTGCGCGCAAACGCTGAAATCTCGGCGTCCTCAACGGGCATGACCGTTGGCATCACTTCAACAACTGTAACATCTGATCCCATCGCATTGTAAAAGCTGGCAAATTCGATACCAATTGCGCCGGAGCCCATGACCAGCAGCTTCTTCGGAAGTGCCTGCGGCACCATCGCCTCAAAATAGGTCCAGATCAGCTTGCCATCCGGCTCGATGCCCGGCAGTGCGCGCGGGCGCGCACCCGTAGCGATGATGATGTGCTTGGCCGAATATGTCCCCTCGCCCTGCACGCCCTTCGGCACCGGGTTCTGCGGCAGCATCGGCGCTTTCTTGGTGGCGGAAACGACGATCTCATTCGGCTTGGAAAGCTTGGCCTCGCCCCAGATCACGTCAACCTTGTTCTTCTTCATGAGGTATCCGATGCCGCCGTTCAGCCGGGCCGATACGCCGCGCGAGCGGGCGACCACTGCGACGACGTCTGCCGAAATCGTGCCTTCCAGATTCAGGCCATAGTCTTTCAAATGCTGGCCGTAGTGCATGATTTCCGCTGAGCGCAGCAGCGCTTTGGTCGGAATGCAGCCCCAGTTGAGGCAGATGCCGCCCAGATGCTCGCGCTCGACAATGGCCGTCTTCAGCCCAAGCTGAGCCGAGCGGATGGCGGTGACATAGCCGCCGGGGCCTGAGCCGATGATGATGACGTCATATGAATTTGCCATGGGGCTTTCCTTTTCAATCAGTCTTCCAGCATCTGCCGGACGAGCGGGGCCATTGCCTCGCCCAATTTCTTCGTGTTCGCCGCATTCAGATGAATGCCATCACGCGGGTCGGTCTCGACAATCTTGCCGGCCTCAAACACGGTAACGCCATGCGAATCTTCAAGCAATTTGTACTCCTCGGCGAATTTCTGGCTTTCCTTGATGGCGTGCGAAAACATCTTGTCGAAATCGGCATTGTCGGTGTGGATAACGCTTGGCGGTGCGACAACCAATATCTTTGGCGTATGCATGTCGACGCCATAGAGAAAGCGCTGGGTGATTTCCACCAGCCGCTGCACGCCGCGCTTGGCATCGCACGCACGCGACCACCATGGGTGTTTCAGGTCATTGGTGCCAAGGGCAATGATCACCAGATCGAGCGGCTGGTGCGATGACAGCAGCATCGGCAGCGCCATGGAGCCGTTGCGCAACTCATCAACCAGATTGTCGTCATGGATGGTGGTCCGGCCATTCAAGCCCTCGGCAATCACGCGGTAGCCCGCGCCAAGCTTTGTGCCCAAGGCATTTGGCCAACGATTTTCGAAAGCGTGGCGACCGCCGTCAGCGGCGTTGTAGCCCCAGGTGAGAGAGTCGCCGAATGCGAGGATGGTTTTCATAGGCGAGACTCCAGCCTTCCCCCTTGCGGGGAAGGTGTCGGCGCTAGCCGACGGATGGGGGTAGTGCCAGCAAGTGCAAGACTGACAGAATTGAGCACTGCCGCGCGTCTAAGCAAAACGTCTTCATTCGAGAAACGGAGGACTGTGAATCCTTGTGCTTCAAGGAACTCACCCCGTACAGCATCGCGCGCCATCCGCTGTTCCTCCGCATGAATTGCGCCATCGACTTCAATGATCAGGCGAAATTGCAAGCACACAAAGTCAACGACGTATTCGCCAATTGCAAACTGACGGCGAAAGTGGGCTCCAGCAGGCAGCTCCAGCTCGTAGCGCAGCCCATTCCATAGTCGCTTCTCTGCGTCGGTCATGGGCTTGCGAAGTCTTGCCGCATTGCGGGCAGCCAACGCATTCGCTCTGCCTTCCCGCTCCCGGTTCCATGCCATGTCCCGAAACTCCGCACCTTCACCACCACCCCCATCCGTCGGCTAACGCCGACACCGTCCCCGCAAGAGGGAAGGCTGGAGGCTAATTCTTTGCCTTCAGCAGCTGATCCATCTTTTTCTCAAGCGCCTCGATACGCTCCTCAAAATCACCCGTGATGAATTTCGACATCATCGTATCGGCGGTAAGTGCGTGCCGAAAGCTTTTCTGCGCGCCCTCGATACTGTCGAGACGTTCGTTGACCTTGCGAAACCCGCTGCCCATTTCCTCACGCACGTCGCGAAACTCTTCGTGAAGGTCTTTGCGCATCTCCTGAAGCATTGGAACGATCATGTCTTTCGGTTCAGGCATATTCAGCTCCTTCAGATTTCGATGACATGAGATATGGCGTGCAGGCTATGGAATTACATCCCCTAACCTACTCAAACCAACATGCTTAGCGGGTTCTCGATATACCGCTTGAACGCCCCGAGCAGCTCCGCCCCCAATGCGCCATCCACCGCGCGGTGATCGGTCGACAGCGTCACGGTCATCACCTGTGCCACCTTCATCTCGCCCTTTTTCACCACCACGCGCTCTTCGCCCGCACCGACGGCAAGGATTGTCGCATGCGGCGGGTTGACGACGGCGGCGAAGTTTTTCACGCCCATCATGCCCATGTTGGAGACGGCCGTCGTGCCGCCCTGATACTCTTCGGGCTTCAGCTTGCGGGCCTTGGCGCGCGCGCCGAGATCCTTCATTTCTCCTGAAATGGCCGAGAGCGTCTTGAGTTCAGCCGAGCGGATGATCGGCGTGATCAGGCCGCCGGGGATCGACACTGCAACGCCAACATCGGCATGCTTGTGTTTGACCATGTTGGTGTCGGTCCATGACACATTCGCATCGGGCACATCGCGCAGCGCCAGCGCCAACGCCTTGATGACCATGTCGTTGACTGAAATCTTGTAGACTGAAATTTCGCCCTTCTCTGTTTTGGTGACCGGCGCGCCGGCATTCAGCTGTGTGCGCAGCGCCAACAGCGCGTCGAGTTCGCAATCGACCGAAACGTAGAAGTGCGGAATGGTCTGCTTGGATTCCTGCAACCGCTTGGCGATCGTCTTGCGCATGCCGTCGTGGGCGACGAGGGCGTAGGAGCCTTCGGCAAAGAGTTTCAGAACCTGATCATCCGACATGCCTTTGGGTGCAGAGGCTGGCGCGGGACCAGATGGAGCGGCGCTCGGTGCGGCAGCCGCCTTGCCCGTGCCGCCAGCGATTGCGGCGTCCACATCCGATTTGACCACGCGGCCCTTTGGCCCGGAACCAGTCACTTTGGCAACGTCCACGCCCGCATCCTTGGCGATGCGACGGGCGAGCGGTGAGGCAAATGTGCGAGCTCCGTCATCTTTCTCCCTTGCCGGGGAGCCGACGGATGGGAGTGGTGGTGAAGATGCTGCAGATGCAGGAGAGGATACTGGCGCGGCGGCAGTGGGCTGCGCGCCCCCCTCTGTCGGCTTCGCCGACATCTCCCCCACAGGTGGGGAGATCGAAGATGCAGCTGTGGCACTGGCATCCTCGCCCTCGCCCGCCAGAATGGCGATCACCGCATTGACCTTGACGCCCTGCGCGCCCTCCGGAACCATAAGCTTGGCGATCACGCCCTCATCGACGGCTTCAACTTCCATTGTCGCCTTGTCAGTCTCGATCTCGGCGATCACGTCGCCGGATTTGACTTTATCGCCTTCCTTGACGAGCCATTTGGCAAGATTGCCCTCTTCCATCGTCGGCGAGAGCGCAGGCATTGTGATGTTGATCGGCATGGCTCATCCCCTCAGCGATACGTGACGGCTTTCACCGCCGCGATGACTTCACCCACATTTGGCAGTGCCAGCTTTTCAAGATTGGCTGCATACGGCATCGGCACATCCTTGCCGCAAATGGTGATCACCGGCGCATCAAGATAGTCGAATGCCCGCTGCATGATCTGCGCGGCAATGTGGTCGCCGACGGAGGATTGCGGGAAGCCCTCCTCGATGGTGACGCAGCGGCCGGTCTTCATGACGGACGCTACCACAGTGTCCAGATCGAGCGGACGGATGGTGCGCAGATCGATGATCTCGCAGTCAATGCCTTCCTTCTCCAGTTCGGCTGCAGCTTTGATTGCATAAGTCATGCCAATGCTGAATGTCACCAGCGTAACATCCTTGCCGGTCCGATGCACGCGCGCCTTGCCGATTGGCAGCACGAAGTCATCCAGCTTCGGCACGTCAAATGTCTGACCGTAGAGGATTTCGTTTTCGAGGAAAATCACCGGGTTCGGGTCGCGGATCGCGGCTTTCATCAGACCTTTGGCATCCGCAGCCGAATAGGGCTGGATGACCTTCAGGCCCGGAATGTGGCTGTACCACGCGGCATAATCCTGGCTGTGCTGTGCGCCGACGCGGGCGGCAGCACCATTCGGGCCACGGAAAACAATCGGCGCACCCATCTGCCCGCCAGACATATAGAGCGTTTTTGCAGCAGAATTGATAATATGATCAATGGCTTGCATGGCGAAGTTGAATGTCATGAACTCAACAATCGGGCGCAGGCCCGTCATGGCCGCGCCGACGCCTATACCGGCAAAACCGTGCTCGGTGATCGGCGTGTCTATGATGCGCTTTGGTCCAAACTCGGCCAGCATGCCCTGCGTGATCTTGTAGGCGCCCTGATATTCGGCAACCTCTTCGCCCATGACGAACACACTCTCGTCGCGGCGCATTTCTTCCGACATTGCGTCGCGTAAAGCTTCGCGGACCGTGGTTGGCACCATTTCCGTTCCAGCCGGGATTGAGGGATCAGACGGCGCATCGGCTGACTTTGGCTGGGCTGCGACTGGCGCATCCACGGCGGCGGCAGCCGGTGCGGCAGCGGGCGCTTCCAGCACCTTGGCGGCAGGCGCGGCGCTCATGTCCTCGCCATCAGCCGTGATGATTGCAATCACCGCGTTCACCTTGACGTTCTCGGTGCCTTCGGCAACGACGATCCTGGCCAAAGTGCCCTCATCGACCGCTTCGACTTCCATCGTCGCCTTGTCGGTCTCGATCTCGGCCAGCACATCGCCGGATTTGATCTTGTCGCCCTCTTTCTTGACCCATTTGGAAAGCTTGCCTTCCTCCATGGTCGGCGAAAGCGCGGGCATCAGGATTTCGGTTGGCATGTGTTCCTCACCAGTTTCTCAAGAGCCTCAGCCCTGAACCAACTTCAATATTCAGACAGCAACGCCTGCGAAAAGCGCTGCCTAAACCAATTTCTGCGCGGCGCGGTAATCAAGGCAACAGTCGGCAGATCAAGACTGCTGTCCAACCTCCCTGCCTCTCCTTCATACAAGAATATCGGTCCAAAGTTCGGAAGCGTCCGGCTCCGGATCGGCCTGCGCAAAGTCTGCGGCGTCTGCCACGATGTCGCGCACGTCCTTGTCGATGGCCTTCAGATCATCTTCGCTCGCCCATTTGTTGGCCAACAACCGCTCGCGCACCTGTTCGATCGGGTCATGCTCGGAGCGCATCTTCTGCAGCTCGTCTTTCGAACGGTATTTCGCAGGATCGGACATCGAATGGCCACGATAGCGGTAGGTCTTCATCTCAAGAATGATCGGCCCCTTGCCGGAGCGGCACCAGTCCAGTGCCAACTCTGCGGCAGCAGCAACGGCACGGACATCCATGCCGTCAACCTGAATGCCGGGAATCTTGAACGATGCGCCGCGGTGCGAGAAATCGGTCTCGGCGGACGAGCGGTGCACAGCCGTGCCCATCGCATACTGGTTGTTCTCGATCACATAGATAACCGGAAGCTTCCACAGCGAGGCCATGTTGAAGCTCTCATAGACCTGACCCTGGTTGGACGCGCCGTCACCGAAATAGGTCATCGAGACACGGCCATCGCCGCGATAGTTGTTGGCGAAAGCCAGCCCGGTGCCAAGCGCGACCTGTGCGCCGACAATACCGTGGCCGCCGTAGAAATTCTTCTCTTTCGAGAACATGTGCATTGAGCCGCCCTTGCCTTTCGACAAGCCATTGCGGCGTCCGGTGAGTTCCGCCATCACGCCGCGCGCAGACATGCCGCAAG
Organism: Phyllobacteriaceae bacterium; assembly: GCA_031422915.1. GTDB lineage: Bacteria > Pseudomonadota > Alphaproteobacteria > Rhizobiales > Rhizobiaceae > JANMEX01. The sequence goes on from JANPEK010000064.1 coordinate 8,402, forward strand.
CGAGCATGTGGCCATGGTCGCGGTAGGCCGTGATCAGTTGGTCGCCATCCTTGGCCGCCGCCTGCATACCAACGACGACCGCCTCTTGGCCAATATACAAATGGCAAAAGCCGCCGATAAAGCCCATGCCGTAAAGCTGACCGGCCTTTTCCTCAAAGCGGCGGATCATCAACATCTCGCGATAGACTGACAGTTCCTGCTCTTTCGAGAAAATCTTGGGTTTGGGTGTAACAGGATTGTCGCCCGCCGCTTTGCCCACAGAGGCTCTTTTCGCCCGAACTGCCATGTCTCACTCCCTGAGGCGGCTGCCTTGATATGGTGAAAGCATAGCGAAATGTTCACGTCGCGCAAGTCGCGCAAACGGGCAACTGCCATGCGTCTAGCGCATTGTAATGACGCGGAAATTTAGAGATTAACTGGAATTGGGTTAACTGTTCAGTTCTGGCTTGCGCTGCGCAGAACCGTAAGGTCGCGCGGTTGTGTGTAATTCAGCGCGCGACGGGCCTGTTCGTCAAGCATGTCACGCTCAACCTTGTCATCCTGCAACAGCGCAACCTGCCGTTCAAGCGATTGCCGCTCACGGGTGAGCCTGGCCAGTTCAACCGCCAAATCAACCTTCTGCTGCTCCATCCGCTCGCTGGAGTAAAGCCCAAAACTGCCGTGCAGCGCGTGGAAGCCGAAATAGCCCAGACAGACAAGCGTCAGAAGCGGCAGCACAAAGCGGCTGCGACGGGTTCTCTTGCGCTGGCGTGTCCACATGGTCTTGTCCCGATGACGATGACCTTGTGTGCCACAGTCATGCTTAACCACGGGTTACGCACGACAAACAAAAAGCGGCGAACTTCTCCGCCGCCTTCAAAGACAAGGTGTGCAGAAATCTAACGCAGAATCGATTTCCCGGCATATTTCGCCTGCGTGCCAAGCCCTTCCTCAATCCGGATCAGCTGATTGTACTTTGCCGTGCGGTCGGAGCGGGCGAGCGATCCGGTTTTGATCTGGCCGCAATTGGTGGCAACTGCAAGATCGGCAATCGTCGAGTCTTCCGTCTCGCCCGAACGGTGCGACATGACCGCCGAGTAACCAGCCTTGTGTGCAGTCTCGACAGCGTTCAATGTCTCTGACAGTGAACCGATCTGGTTGACCTTGATGAGGATCGAGTTGGCAACGCCCTGTTTGATGCCATCGTTGAGGCGCTTGGTGTTGGTGACGAACAGATCATCGCCAACAAGCTGGACTGTCTTGCCAGCCAGATCCGTCAGTGTTTTCCAGCCCTCCCAATCGTCTTCCGACATGCCGTCTTCGATGGAGAAGATTGGATAGTCGGCGGCGAGCTTGGCAAGGAACTTGGCCTGCTCGGTCGAGGTCATCGTCTTGCCGACGCCCTCATAGACATATTTGCCATCCTTGAAGAATTCGGTCGCAGCACAGTCGAGCGCAATGCCGACGTCAACGCCTGGCTTGAAGCCTGCCTTTTCAATTGAGCCCATGATGAAGTCGAGTGCATCTTCGGCGCTCTTGAGGTTGGGCGCAAAGCCGCCTTCGTCGCCGACATTGGTGTTGTGCCCGGCCTCTTTCAGGCGCTTCTTCAACGTGTGGAAGATTTCGGAGCCCATGCGCACAGCTTCACGGATTGACTCAGCACCGTAAGGCACCACCATGAATTCCTGAAAGTCGATCGGATTGTCGGCATGCATGCCACCATTGATGATGTTCATCATCGGAACTGGCAAAATGCGCGCATTGGAGCCACCGACATAGCGGTAGAGAGGCAGGCCGGATGCTTCCGCCGCAGCCTTGGCGACGGCCAGTGACACGCCGAGAATTGAATTGGCGCCAAGACGCGCCTTGTTCGGCGTGCCATCAAGTTCAATCATCGTCTCGTCGATGTGGATCTGGTCTTCAGCATCCATGCCGCCGATGGCATCAAACAGCTCGCCGTTGACTGCCGCAACTGCCTTTTCAACACCCTTGCCAAGATAGCGCGTGCCGCCGTCGCGAAGCTCCATGGCCTCGTGTGCGCCCGTCGATGCGCCGGATGGTACGGCGGCGCGGCCCAAAGAGCCGTCTTCCAGAATGACATCGACTTCGACAGTCGGGTTGCCGCGGCTGTCGAGAATTTCACGGCCGATAATGTCTACAATGGCGGTCACGGATGTTATCCTTTCGTAGGGTCAATCTGGTTTTCGCCGTCATAGATCAATTTGATGACGAATTGAAACCGGTTTCTGTGTGTGCGCTGCACCATCACCAATTGAAACGCTGTGAAACAGCTTTTCATTGATCCGGACTCACCATCGACTCATTTGGCAGGAAACTTTCACCGTGGTGGCGGGTTTAACCGGATACAGGCCTGACAAGCGTGTAAAAATTTCCGAAGGGACTACGCAATGAGTGAGATTTCCGGCGTGTTGAGTATGTTTTTCATTTCGATGGCGTTCCTGACGTCCTGCGGGCCAACCGGCCAGCCAAAAAGCGATGCGCCAGCGCCGCTTGTCATGCTGCACGAGTAGCAATTTGGCGGGCGGAGGCTCGATGGTCACCGCCTGCACCGCCCTAGCATCTCAACGCCAAACGATCAGCCGGTGGCACCCACGATCTCAGACGAATTCAAATTTCGCGCCAGTGCACCCAGCACAACTGGCGACGTGTGTTTGAAACAAAAATACGGACAATAGGTCGTATCGCATCGCTCTGGCGATCCCATGAACCCGAACGACCCGTTGAGAAGATTGCCCAACGGCCGTTTGCTGCTGCAGCGATAGACGTCGCCCCCCGGCGTGATGGATACAAAGCTCAAGCCAGCCCCGCACAGCTTGCCACGGAACATCTTGTCCATCGCCGCAGTGTCCGAAACGAGATCACGGACCTTGAACATCAACCCCTGCCCCTCACCCAGCAACTGCCGGTCATGGCGCAAATCTATGGAAAGCTGTTGACCGCCACGGTCTGCCACTTTCTCGAGTTCCGGCTCGGCGCGGTCCAGAAGTGCGATGATTTTGCGCCGTTGCGACACCGTGTAAGAATGCGGCCATTGTTTGCCGTCGAAAGAACCGCGCAAAATCTTCGGCACAAGCACAATTCCTGCTCGCGCAAGTGTCAGTCGCACGTCGTCCGCTGTCTCAAGGAAATCAATCGACATGACCGCCGTGACCATCACATTGAAGCCACGCGAAGACAAATGGCGCACGCGCTCAATAAAGGAGGGGACCAGACTTCGGATGCTGCGTTCCTTGTGGTGGAGACCAGCGTTGATGAAAATTACGCGACCCGGATCAATCCGGTCCGCAAAATCTGCAAGGGATTTGTTCGTCAGATTGCTGTTGAGCGATATCAGATTGTTCTGTGTCAACCGCGCGCACAGATCGACGAAACCGGGATACGCCGACGGCTCGCCGCCTGTCATGTGGATGTGCCACGTCACATCGTGACTGTCGAACGCGGCTGCCCATTGTTCGTTGGATGCGCGGACCCGGATTTTCTCCGACAAGAGCGGTACCGGCACGAAACAATAATCACAGCGGAAATTGCAAGTGTGAAGGAGCGTCCAGTCTGCCTCGACCAGACGCCGCCCGGTGCTCACCTCAGTTGGCCTTGGCCACTTTGTCAAATGCCATCAGCCGCGAGATCAACGCCGGAAGATCCTTCAGCGCGATCATGTTCGGCCCGTCAGAGGGCGCATTGTCGGGGTCTTCATGCGTTTCGATGAACACACCCGCGACGCCCACTGCCACGGCCGCCCGCGCCAGCGTTTCGACAAACCGCCGGTCACCGCCTGAGGATGTGCCCTGCCCGCCGGGCTGCTGCACGGAGTGGGTCGCGTCAAAGATCACCGGAGCGCCGGTTTCCGCCATGATCGGCAGCGAGCGCATGTCTGATACCAGCGTGTTGTAGCCAAATGAAGCGCCGCGCTCCGTCAGCATCACCTTGGTGTTGCCGGAGCCGGTCACCTTCGCCGCGACATTCTTCATATCCCATGGTGCGAGGAACTGGCCCTTCTTGATGTTGACCACTTTGCCGGTCTTGGCGGCAGCAACGAGCAGATCCGTCTGCCGCGACAGGAAAGCCGGGATTTGCAGGATATCAACGACTTCACCGACGATCCGGCATTGTTCCTCGGTATGGACATCCGTCAGCACCGGCAGCCCGAATGTCGCCTTGATGTCAGCAAAAATCTCCAGCGACTTTTCAAGGCCCAATCCGCGCTGGCCGCTGATCGACGTGCGGTTCGCCTTGTCATAGCTGGTCTTGTAAACGAGCCCGATGCCGAGCGTCTCGCTCATCTCCTTCAGCGCACCGGCCATCATGAAGGCATGTTCGCGGCTTTCAAGCTGACACGGACCCGCGATCAGCGACAGCGGCTTGTCATTGGCAAACGTGACGTTGCCAACGGTGATCGAACGGTCCGGAGTGCCACCCATCTATTCAGCCTCAAATGCAAAAACAACGCCCTGCCCCGGTGCCGGATCGACAAGCGTGCGTCCAAGCGCAGAGCGGTGTGCAATTCCCGCCCCGTCTATAACACTGTTGAGCGTGGCAAGATTGCTCACGGCAAACACAACAGCGCGCCCGCGCAAGCCACGCTCCTTGCCATGCAACTTCTCGCCAAACTTCATGGCAAAACCATCATGCGTCAGCACAGAAATTGTGGCGTTTGTCGTCTTGATGTCCATCCCGAACGAATGGGCCTCAACCTCGCGCTCGTTGACCAACTCCTGAAACAGATACTGAAAATCTGTCGGGTTCGGTTCGGTCAGCACAACGGAACGGATCGCCGTCACGCCGTTCTGATGCGCCACAAGCTTCGACCGGTCCACTTTCGGCGCATTGATGCGTTGGCAGGTGAAACCGAAGAAATCCGGGCTGCGCAGATCAGCGGCAAAAGCCAACCGGAAATCCATCCGCGCCTTTTCGCCCTCAGGCGTCACAAAATCACGCCCGAAATCAAGCACAGCGCCGCCGGACAGTCCCGTCCTCGCAAATTGCTCGTGGTCGCCAACAGCGTCGTCAGTCCCCATGACAAGTGCCGACAGACCTTCAGTGCCGCGCCGGAACCGGAACGATGCATCGCGCGCAGTGAACTGGTTGCCATTCAGCGAAGCCGCTTCAGCAGTCTCGCGCTGGCCGATGGCAAGCGGTTCGAGAAATGTGCCATCGGCGAAATAGACACAGGCGTTTTCGGTGCCAAAAGGATGCGTGCCGTCCGGTGCAACCGTAAAGCCAAGCGCCACCAGCCGCGCGCGTGCCGCCTCAAGAGAGGCACTCGGCAGCACAAGATGATCCAGCGGGCGGGCTTTGCGGGGCGCGGTTTTCATGGCGCGGGTTTGCCCGAAATCACCGGTATCGGCAAGAGATTTTCCCTTGCGGCCACCCCGGCCAATCAACGTCGCCATCACAAATGCCTGATCCGTCAACCTTGTTCCAATGAAAGCCTTGCGAATGCCATCATTGCCAGGCTATCGCGGTTCGGGGCATGATCTAGGGTATGGGCAATTGATTGAATCCTTCCGGGTGCGTCTGCAGTTTTTACAAAAGTTTCTGGTTCTGGTTCTGACAGCGGCGTTCCTCAGCGCCTGCCAGACATCCGACACGCTTGAGATCAAGCCATCCTATGCCAATGCCCAGCCGGAGCGGTTTGCTTCTGTGATCATAGACGGGCGATCGGGCAAAATTCTCTACCAGTCCAACGAAACTGCCATCCGTTATCCGGCGTCTCTCACCAAGATGATGACGCTGTATCTGCTGTTTGAGCAGCTTCAATCAGGTCAGGCCACCAAGGCCTCGCTCATTCCAATTTCCGCCAACGCCGCAAGACAGCCACCATCGAAGATCGGTCTGAAGGCGGGATCAACCATCGATGTCGACACAGCCATCCGCGCGCTCACGGTCAAGTCCGCCAACGACATCTCGGTCGCCGTTGCCGAATTCATCGCTGGCAGCGAGGAGCAATTTGCCGTGCGCATGACCAACAAGGCCCGTGCGCTCGGCATGAACTCCACCACCTTCCGCAATGCGTCCGGCCTGCATGATCCGGCGCAAGTCACCACCGCCATGGACATGGCGCGGCTCGGCTTGTCGCTGCGCAGGAATTTTCCGCAATATTATTCCTACTTCTCACTGCGCGAATTCACCGTCGCCGGACGAACTGTTACCGGCCACAACAAGGTCCTTGACATGGTCTCCGGCGCCAACGGCATCAAGACCGGTTACACCAAAGCCTCCGGCTTTAACCTCGTCACCTCTGTTGAGCGCAACGGCAGACTGATCGTCGCGGTCATCATGGGCGAGGATTCCGCCAAGGTCCGCGATGCGCGCATGGCGATGCTGGTGCGGGCGAAAATCGGCGGGTGAATTGAATATCCTCTGTCGTTGCATTTCTCTGCAGTCACGTAAGCAAACAGTTGACATTTGAGATTTTCGCGGTAGAGATCAGGCATGATTTCGTCGTTTCGCAACAAGGAGCTGGCTAGGCTTTGGGAAACCGGGAGATCAAGAATTGATGAATCTCCACCGACGTATTCTGGTAAGGCTGGACAGGCTGGCTGTTGTCACCCGGCCGGAGGAAATGAACCTTCCGGGGTTCAATTTTCATGCGCTGATCGGGTTCGATCCGACGCGCTACACTGTTCACGTCAACGGTCCTTGGTGTCTCACATTTGAATTTGCCGATGGCGAGGCCCGTCGTGTTGATTTGGAACAATATCATTGAAAGCAACCATCGTGAGCGAATTCAAAGCCACTAGAAATGTGAACCGTTGCCCCAGCCATCCGGGTGCATTGCTGAACGAGGTCATCCCGGCAACAGGGAAAACCAAGGTGGAACTCGCCAATCTGCTCGGCATTTCGCGCCAGCAGCTCTACGACATCATGAGTAAGCGCAAGCCCGTTTCGCCCTCCGTTGCCGCACGGCTGGGCAAACTGTTCGGCGACGGTGCCGCTGTCTGGCTGGCGATGCAGTCAGCCCATGATGCATGGCATGCAGAGCGCGACGTTGATGTCAGTGGTATTCCCACAATACGGGCGGCGTGATTGCTGAATAGATTGGTAAAGGCCACGCACAACGTGAACTGTCCCGTCGCCCTGCCACGTGTGGGAATCCGAATCGACAATGATGTATTTGGCAACCGCCCCGCTCACATCGTCTTGGGCAAATGCCGCCAGGTCAAAAACGCCGCCACGCCCGTCAAACACGCCAGCACCACAAAGATGCTGCCCAAGCCGAAATACAGCAGCACCACAGAAAAAATCAGCTGCGGCACAAGATCGGAAAAATCGAGGAATGTGCGGTAGACTGACGTCATCGCAGGTCGTTCCCGTGTCTTGACGGCGCGCAGAAATGGTGTCGAGCCCATGCCGTCCAGCGCCGAGCCAAACACGGTCGCGGCCAGCAGAATGGCGATGGTCACCAGCGGATAGGCGCTGCCGCTATAGCCCGCCGCCAACAAACACAGTGTCAGGGCGACAAAACAATACGAAATCAACCGTCGCAAGCCCGCCTTCCTTGAGGCCAGCGCCCAGAACATCGTTGTCAACAGCATGACATTTCCCGCCGACAAGAACAGCCCGCCCGCCATTTTGCCCTGCCCCGACGCCACCAGCAAAATCGGCCCATAGACGAAATAGGTTGTCCAGAAGGACGAGCGTGCAAACGCAATCAGCCAGGCCAGCCTCAGCCGTGGTTGCGAGAAAAACCGGTGCAAATT
>JANPEK010000065.1:0-1761 GCA_031422915.1 Phyllobacteriaceae bacterium
GCAATTCATAATGAATGCCGCCATTCAAACCGATTAGATCACGCGTTGACATCCGTGCCTTTCTCCAACAAAAGGGGCTTCAGCAAGTGACGCAAACGGGTGCGGAAGGGCATTGCATGGCCAAGCGGGTTTTGGGGCAGACGCTCCGAGCGCTATACCCGGTCTTGACCGGAGCAATCATGGGTATTCTTGGCGCGATCCATCCCGCGTCTGCCGATTTCCGGGTCTGCAATGCAACTCAAAGCCTGATCGGTGTCGCCATCGGCTATCGTGTCAAAACCGGCTGGACGACGGAAGGCTGGTGGCACATCGACCCGTCGAATTGCAAAACACTGATCGAAGGCCCGCTTTCGTCGCGCTACTATTACCTTTACGCCGAAGACGCTGAACGCGGCGGCCGCTGGGAAGGCAAGGTCAACATGTGTGTGGCCGAGAAGGAATTTAAAATCGCCGGGTTGAATGACTGCTTCGCACGAGGCTTTCAACGCTCCGGTTTTCAGGAATATGACACTGGTGAACAGTCGAGTTGGATGGTCCAGATGACTGATGATCCGGCAACAGGCGCCCCTCCCGCGCCGGGAACAACAAACCCATGAGACGCACCCGCAAGGTAAAAATCCTCGCCACGCTCGGCCCTGCCTCGTCTGAAGAGAGCATGATCCGCCGCCTTTATGAGGCTGGTGCTGACGTGTTCCGCATCAACATGAGCCATTCAAGCCACGATATGCTGCGCGATCTGGCCCAGCGGATCCGGGCCGTTGAGACCGCGGTTGGCCGTCCAATCGGCATTCTTGCCGATCTGCAAGGTCCAAAGCTGCGCGTCGGCAAATTTGCGGACACGAAGGTAACCTTGTCTCCCGGCGACGTCTTCACGCTCGACGACAATCCGGAACCGGGCGACACCAAGCGCGTCAACCTTCCGCACCCTGAAATTCTCCAGTCCGTCGAACCAGGCCATCGCCTTCTCATTGACGATGGCAAGCTGGAGCTTCTCGCGGAAGTCTGCGACGGCAAATCGATCCGTTGCAAGGTGATCGCCGGAACCTCAATCTCCGACAAGAAGGGCGTCAGCCTGCCGGACACAACGCTGCCCGTCGGCGCACTGACCGAGAAGGACCGGGCCGATTTGGACGCGGCACTTGCAGCGGATGTGGACTGGGTCGCACTGTCTTTTGTGCAACGCCCGGAAGATTTGATTGAAGTTCGCAAGATCGCCCGCGGTCGTGTCGGCATCATGTCAAAGATTGAAAAGCCGCAGGCGGTTGTTCGTCTGGCGGAGATTATTGAACTATCAGACGCGCTGATGGTCGCGCGCGGCGATCTGGGCGTTGAAATGCCTTTGGAAGCCGTTCCCGGCATTCAAAAGCAGATCACCCGCGCCGCCCGCAAGGCCGGCAAGCCAGTCGTGGTTGCCACCCAGATGCTTGAATCCATGATCACAGCGCCCGTGCCAACCCGCGCGGAAGTCTCCGACGTGGCAACCGCAGTGTTCGAAGGCGCGGACGCGATTATGCTGTCTGCAGAATCGGCTTCCGGCCGGTACCCTGTGGAAGCTGTCTCAACGATGGTGCGTGTCGCGCAGAAGGTTGAGCGTGATCCTTACTATGACAACATCATCCACGCACAGCGCGCCGAGCCGGATTCCACGGCGGCGGATGCCATCTCGGCGGCTGCACGGCAGATCGCAGAAACGCTGAAACTCTCGGCGATTGTCACCTACACCGGCTCCGGCACCACAGGTCTGCGCGCGGCCAGAGAGCG
>JANPEK010000066.1:0-7930 GCA_031422915.1 Phyllobacteriaceae bacterium
TGACATCAAACGGCACGAACACCTTGCCCTCCTCGTTCTTTTCGTCGATGCCCCATTCGATCAGCACCATTACATCATCATGCACACGCCGCACGTCGCGGCCAAGCGCGCGCGTCAGGCCACGAATGCTTGACGGGCCGATCTTTTGCAATTGTTCGATGAGTTCCCAGCGCTTGAGTTTGAAGATCGTGAAGACTTGAGAGACGCTGCTGAATATAATCTTCGTCACAGGTTGTTTCGCAACGCCAGCTGTCCAAGCCTCCTTGAAATCCTTGCGCATTTCTTGCAGTACGGACTTGGTGTCGCTGCGAACCTCGATAACTGCTTGCGTCATTTGTCCAGCCTCCGTTCAATTTCGCCGAAAAAGTCGTTCAGCAGATCGTCCACATTTGTGAATTGGTAAAGGAACTCTTGGCCATCGAGATGGCAACGGTCGACTTTGCCACGCTCATTGTCAAAGCTTACAATTCTTGTGCCGTCCCGGCCAAAATACAGACGGTATTTATATTGGTGGTGGCTACCCATTACCGGCTGTGGAAGTTCCCAGATGACATACTCGACTGTGCCGCCGTCCGGCAAAGTGAACTTCCTGCGCTGAATCAGCCTTGCTTTCATGTTGACATTGATGACATCAACTTAAAACGTTGTCAATCATGACAACGCTCCCCGCACATTGCCGCCTCTGCCGTTCTCCGCTACACCTTTCGTGGGGCGCGCTTCGCGCGGAGACTTTGCTCATGTGGGACTTTTCGATTTCCAAGACGCTCGGCATCATGATGAATACGATGCCGTTCATCCTGTTCCGGATGCTCGTGTTTTTCGGCATCACCATTGCCTATATTCTCGCGACCGGCAGCGGCGGGGCGATCGGTTATGGTGTCGGGCGCGTGTCATCTGATCCGGATGCGCAAGGGACATTTGCTGTCTGGGGTGCGGTGATCGGGTTCGGGCTGGTGTCGGTCGTGGTCTACTGGATTCGCGAATATGTGCTTTACATCGTCAAGGCCGGGCATATCGCCGTGATGGTGGAATTGCTGCAGGGCAAGGACCTGCCGATGGGCCGCAGCCAGATTGACCATGCGAAAGCGGTTGTCACTGAGCGTTTCGTCGAAACAAATGTGCTGTTTGCGGTCGATCAGCTGGTCAAGGGCGTCATCGGCGCAATCACCGGATTGATCGGCGGCGTGGCCAATTTTCTGCCGATTCCCGGGCTGAGTACACTCGTCAGCTTTCTCAATACGATCATCCGCATGTCGCTGACGTTTGTTGATGAGATCGTGCTCGGCTATGCAATCAAGACCGGCAGCACCAATCCGTGGGCGAGTGCGCGCACCGGGGTTATCCTTTATGCGCAGAACGGCAAGACGATGGTGAAGAATGCCATCTGGCTGTCTGTGTTCATGTGGATCGTCTCGATTGCTGTGTTTCTGCTGTTCCTCGCTCCGGCGGCGGGCTTGCTTTACTATTTCCCCGGACAGGCGGGCGGCTGGGGCTTTGTGATTGCCATCGTGTTCGCATGGTCGTTCAAGGCGGCACTGCTGGAGCCATTTGCCATTGCAGCGCTGATGGATGTCTATTTCCGCGTCATCGAAGGCCAGCAGCCTAACGCCGAATGGGAGCAGCGGCTCAACGAAACGTCCAGCAAATTTAGCGAGCTTGGCCAGAAAGCCTATGACTGGGTCCGTGGCCGCCCGGCGGGAATGCCAACTGGAAACCAGTAGTATTTGGACCGGGATATAACACCAGCGCAGAAACGAGAATGGGGCGGGTTGTCAGGCCGGAGGCGTCACGCAAAGGTCATTTCCGCGTTATGCCAAGTTTGTGGCATCAGCTTTCCATGCGCACATGTTCGCTTATCGTCGCAATAATGCTGGTTTTGGTCCCCGTCCACACTGCAGCGCAATCGCGTCTGCCCGATGGCGGAACTGCGGTTTATGCCAGCGGGAGTTTGCGAAAGGCTTGGTATGGCGATCCAACCGATCGGTATGATCATGCCGTGTTGGGCGATGAAATCGAGGGCGGAGCGCTTTATGCCGAAAGCAGCGATGGAAAACTTCTGAGGCATGTTCTCGAACCACGTCAAGTTTTTGAAGACATCACGCCGCGACTGCACTATTTGAATGGTGACGGAACGGCTGAAGTTGTGACAATTTTGACTTCACTGGATGAGGGTGCGTCGCTGGCGGTGTTTGGTGTCAAAAACCGCGGTTTGAGCCTGATTGCCAGCACGCGCTTCATTGGGCTGACACATCGCTGGCTGAACATTGCAGGCTTGGCGGACTACGATGGCGATGGAAAAACCGACGTCGCACTGGTGCTCACACCGCATCTGGGTGGGGCATTGCAGTTTTGGACACTGGAAGGTTCCAAGCTCGTTCTCAAGGGATCGCTCGACGGCTTTTCCAATCACGAGATTCGTACACGCGCTTTGTCGATGAGCGCGACAGTTGACGTGAACGGGGATGGCCAAGCCGAAATTCTGGTTCCTGCGGCCGGTCGCCGTTCTTTGCGTCTGGTGGGTTTTGTCGACGGTATTTTCCGTGACATCAAACAATTCCCGCTGAACGATAGAATGTCAGGCAACCTTCAGGCGGTTGGCAGTTCGATATTCAAAGTGCGGCTTGTTGGCGGCAAGGTGCAAACTATCTCTTTGAATTGATGATGTGCAAATCCTTATTTGCCGGGTGGAACCAGCCTCCAAGAGTGCTAGTTTCAACCCATGACAACACACCTCTACACCCACCCCATCTTCCTCGAACATCTCACCCCGCCCGGCCATCCCGAACGGCCCGACCGCTTGCGGGCGCTGGAGCAGGCGCTTTCGGGTGAGGCGTTCAACGCATTGATCCGCCTCGACGCGCCGCGCGGCAATGAGGAACACATCATGCTCGCCCATCCGGAAGAGCATATGGCGTTCGTTGCCTCTGCCATTCCCGAAACCGGGATGCGGCGGATTGACGAGGATACTGTGGCCAGTCCGCAGACGTTTGAGGCGGTGATGCATGCCATTGGCGCGGTGACGGCGGCGGTGGATGCGGTATTTCGCGGCGAGGCGGACAATGCATTTATTGCGTCGCGTCCGCCCGGCCATCATGCCGAGCATGACCGGGCGATGGGGTTTTGCTTCTTTAATCATATTGCGATTGCTGCGCGCTATGCACAGCAAAAATATGGCGCGGAGCGGGTGGCGATTGTTGATTGGGATGTGCACCATGGCAACGGGACGCAAAATATCTTCTGGTCCGACAGGTCCGTGCTCTACGCCTCGACACACCAGTTTCCGCTCTATCCCGGAACCGGTGCTCTTGATGAAACAGGCGTGAAAAACAACATTGTCAACGCTCCAATGGTGCCCGAAAGTGGCTCGAAAACCTTTCGAAATGCGCTCGAATCGCGCGTGTTGCCCGCGCTTGAGAACTTCAAGCCGGACCTCGTTTTGATCTCCGCCGGTTTTGATGCTCACACGCGCGATCCGCTGGCGGATATAAATTTGACCGAAGATGACTTTGACTGGGCAACGGGCAGGCTGATGGACATTGCCGGACGGCATGCGTCAAACAGGCTCGTCTCGCTGCTCGAAGGCGGCTATGATCTGCAAGGATTGAGTCTTTCGGCGGCAGCGCATGTTGCCCGGCTGATGCGAGGATGAATAATGGCAGATGATGTGAACGCCAATATCAAGAACACTGATATCTTGACGATGAGTTTCGAGACTGCTCTCAAGGAGCTGGAGAGTATCGTCGGCAATCTCGAGCGCGGCGATGTCGAGCTTGAGCAGTCGATCAAGATATACGAGCGCGGCGAGGCGTTGAAAAACCATTGCAGCGCGCTGTTGAAGGCGGCTGAGGACAAGGTTGAGAAGATCAGGCTCAGCCGGGATGGCAAGCCGGTGGGCGTCGAGCCGCTGGATTGAGGCTTGCGTAGATATGCGCTCTTCTTGTTGAGCCACGCATTCATTTTGTGTAGTTTGTCGTATCGTCAGCATTGCGGCATAAAAAAAGCCGGTTGGGTTACAACCGGCTTTCCGAGAATTCATTTCCGGATACCTCATCCGGGACCGGGGTTTGGCCTCAAGAAACCAGCCCCAACACAATTGCGCTGACAAATGCGAACGCTGCGCAGAACATCACAACGTTGAGAGATTTTGTTAAATCCATCGGTGCGCCTCCTTTGTCGATGCCGCCTAAAGATATGCTTTTGGTGCGGAGACGCAAGGGCATTCCATGCTGCATTGCGGCGAAAATGTGGAAAACCGTTCTCGCCAGTTGATCTATCTACTTGTAATTGCTTATCAATTTCTGAAATTCATTATTTATTAAAAATGGTTAAACCGCGATTTGGCGTTGTGCTTTCATGGCGACTTACGACAAGGGCTCAACGCGAAAAATATAGCACAATCAAGCCTGTCGGGGCGAATTTGAGATCGCGCCGCGGTTGAGAACAAACAGGCCCGCTCCGATCATGGCCATGCCGAGCAATTGGTTGAGCGCCAGCTTTTCGCCAAGAAAAAGCGCGCCGAGCACCACGGCACTTACGGGGACAATGAGTGTGACGAGGGAAACGACTGTGGCCCCGGCGGCAGCGAGGATGCGAAAAAAGAGTGTGTAGGCAAACGCTGTCGAGGCCAGCGCCAGAGCCATTACCGCCAACCATGCGCCGGAGCTCCACAATTGCGGCGATGGTGCGCCATGGACGATCAGTGCGACCGGCAGCATCAGGAGTGTTGATGCGGTCAACTGACCGGTTGCGGTGACAAGCGGCGGTACTTTGCGGAAGCGCTTGCCGTAAATTGACGCGAATGCATAGGAAGAGGCCGCCGCGATGACTGCCAATTGCGCCCAGAGCGGAGCGCCCAGCTTTTCAAAGACAGAAGGGCCGACAATGATCGTTGCGCCGGCGATGCCCATGACAGTGCCGATGATTTTGGCAGGTGTCGCCTTTTCGTCCCGCGTGAGCAGATTGGCCGCAATGACAGTCAGGAATGGCGTGGTGGCATTGAGAATGGAGGCGAGGCCTGCGCCGAGAACGGTTTGGCCGGCAAAGATCAGCGAAAAAGGGATGGCATTGTTGAGAAGGCCAAGGCCGAAGAAGGGCAGAAACGGAGACTGGCGGAAGGATGACCACTTGCCTGTGGCCGCCAGATACAGATGCAGCGCGAGCGCCGCGATGCTGACGCGGAAGAACACCAGCCAGAGCGGCGGAATTTCCTTCACTGCAATGCGGGCGAAGAAGAATGAACCACCCCACAGCACGCCGAGAAGCATGAGCATCAGCCAGACTTTCAGGGGAATGGATGCCGACGATTGTGTCTGGTCGCTGATTGTCATGCTGTTGTGTCCAAAGCTACGCGAAGGTGCGTTGTGCGGGGGCATACCACCACCCGATTCATGGTGGATAGGCACTTTTCGTCATCGGACAAGCTTGCTAGCGTGAAATATAACTCAGGAGTCGGCATGGAAAAATTTGCGACCGCAAAAGAGGCAGCGTTGGCATTGCGGCCCGATGAGCCCGTGTATTGTTTTCATCCCAAGGTTTTGGCGGACGATGCGAAGAAGTTTATGTCGTTTTTCTCCGGCAAGACGGCTTATGCGGTGAAGACCAATGGCGAGCGGATGGTGCTGGACGTGCTGGCGGCCAATGGCGTGACGTGTTTCGACGTCGCCTCGCCGCAGGAAATCGCCGATGTGCGCGCCGCAGCGCCGAACGCCGAGATGATCTACATGCATCCGGTGAAGGCGCAGTCGCACATCCGCGATGCGCTGACCAAATTTGGCATCCGGGTGCTGTCGCTCGACCATGAGGATGAGCTGAGCAAGATCCACCGGATTGTGCAGGGACTGGACATCGACCCCGGTGCGGTGACGCTTTATGTGCGGCTGGCGACTAAGGGGCATGCGGCGTACGAATTGTCGAAAAAGTTTGGAGCGGGGCCGGCACTGGCGGTGGAGCTGTTGCAGCGGGTGGAACGGCTTGGCTACAAGGCCGGGCTTTGTTTTCATGTCGGCAGCCAGATTGAAGATCCCGACACGTATGATGCGGCGCTGAAGACGGCCAAGCAGGTGCGCGAGACTTCGGGCGTCAAACTGTCGGGGCTGGATATCGGCGGCGGGTTTCCGGCGGAGTATGGGCATGACCCGAAACGGACGCATGCCGAAATGCCGTCGCTGCCGCAACTGATGACGCGGGTTTCGGGTGACATTCTCGAGTGGGGCTTTGGTGACCTGCCGCTGATTGCCGAGCCGGGGCGGGTGATCGTCGCGCGCGCGTATTCGCTGATTGTGCGGGTGCTTTTGCGAAAAGGGCGGCGGCTTTACATCAATGACGGGATATGGGCGTCGCTGTCCGACTCGTGGACTGGCAAGATCACACTGCCGGCGCGGTTCATTCCCGATCCGGCGATCAAGCAGCGCAATGGCGACGCGCGGCAGATTGTGCCGTTCAAGGTGTGCGGCGCGACGTGCGATTCGGTCGATATATTGACGCGGCCATTCTGGCTGCCTGAAACGGTGGACACCGGTGACTGGATCGAGATCGGCCATATCGGCGCCTATTCGCTGTCACTGCGCACGCGGTTCAACGGGTTTTATCCCGATACTTTTGTAGAGGTGGCGACGCCGTTTGACGAAGGCGATGCGCCGGAAGGGTATGCGACGCTGGAGACGATGGGGGAAGATGATCTGGACGACGATCTGCCGGACGTTTAATTCTTCGCCAGCCAAGCCTTCCAGGCTGTTGGTGTGCCGTTGAAAACGTTCATGTCCGCGCCGCCCTTGATGCCGGGGATGGAGCCTGTGCCGGAATATTGCCAGAAGGTCCATTTGCGGCCGGGATAGATGTTCGACGGGTGGTCTGCGACGGCGCGCAGGAAGAACTGGTATTCGGTGAAATAGCCTTCGAGATTTTCGCGGTAGAAATCAGGCACGGTGTAAATCAGCGGCTTCTTGCCATAGTGGCGCTCGACAATATCTAGCCAGACCCGCATTTCCTTGCGCACGGCGGCCGGCTCGGGGCGGAACTTGCACGACGGCGATTTGTGATTCCACTCCATGTCGAGAAGCGGCGGCATGGCGGACGAATCTTTAGGCACATGGCGGATGAACCATGCCGCCTGCTGAAAGGCGGGCGTACAGAAATAGAAAAAATGATAGGCACCGCGCGGGACACCTGCCGACCGGGCGGCAGTGAAATTGTCTGCAAAGGCATCGTCCACCCTGTCTCCGCCCTCTGTGGCCTTGAGGAAGGCGAAAGAGACGCCATTGGCGCGTGCGACTGCCCAATCGACGTGCGGCTGGTATTTGGACGTATCGGTGCCGTGGACGGGGTAGGCGGCAGGGCCGCGGCCGGGGAAATCGACCGGATCAGTTTCGGAGAAATTGGGTTTGGCAACACGGATGTCCTGCGCGACGCGTTCAAGGCCGGGGCCTGTGGACGTGCACGATGAGAGCAGTGCGGCGGCGAGCGCCATGCAGAGTCCGGCTATGAGGCGGGCGGTGCGAATCATGTGTTGCCTGTGTTTGTGTCGAGATAGCGCGGGAGTGTTAACGCGTCATCTTTTTGGTTTACGTTGTTGCGAATTAAAGTCTGGCAACTGTATTGGGATCAAGCGGCGAACTCCTTGTTGTCGCGCAGCAGTGCATTGGCGGTGATGAGGATTTTGCGGGCGACGGTGACGAAGCGTGGAAACGGTGCATTTCCGTTGCATTCTTCGATGTTTGCACTGACAGTCTGTCAAAATTCGGGAGGCTGGCATGGGTGGACTGCGGCGGGTTATGAAATGGGTATTTCGGCTGTTCGTGCTGGCTGTTATCGGGCTGGGTGGCTGGCTCTATGTTTCGCCGCCTGACCTTATCCGCGTGGCAAGCGCCTACTCGGCGAAGATGGTCTGTTCGAATGTATTTGTGGCGGGCCGTGATGCCGGGCAGGTGCTGGC
>JANPEK010000067.1:0-10070 GCA_031422915.1 Phyllobacteriaceae bacterium
ATGATATGCCTCCGAATATGGAAGCGCCCCGGCAGAGATTAGCAAATCTGCCGGGGTTTGGCGAATGCCCTGGTGTTAGCCCTGCTTCGGCGCGTTCACGCGCAGGTGCAGCTCGCGCAACTGCAGCGGCGAGGCTTCGCTTGGCGCGTTCATCAACAGGTCTTGCGCTTGCTGGTTCATCGGAAACAGCGAGATTTCGCGCAGGTTTTTCGCGCCGACGAGCAGCATGACGATGCGGTCGACGCCCGCGCCCATGCCGCCGTGTGGCGGTGCGCCGTATTGGAAGGCGCGGTAGAGGCCGCCGAATCGCTCTTCGACGATTTCGCGCGACATGCCCGCGACCTCGAACGCCTTGACCATGGTTTCAGGCAGGTGATTGCGAATGCCGCCTGAGGCGATTTCGAAACCGTTGCAGACGAGGTCGTACTGGTAGGCTTTGATGGTCAGCGGATCCTGGCCGTTGAGCGCATCTATGCCGCCTTGCGGCATCGAGAACGGGTTGTGGCCGAAATCGACCTTCTTCTCTTCCTCGTTCCATTCGAAGAACGGGAAATCGATAATCCAGCAGAGTTCAAAGCGCTCGCGGTCAACGAGGTTGAGTTCCTCGCCGGCACGGGTGCGGGCGGCACCGGCGAAAGAGACGAACTTCTTAGGGTCGCCTGCGGTGAAGAATGCTGCATCCCCTGCATCCAGACCAAGTTGAAGACGGATAGCCTCCGTACGCTCTTCACCAATATTCTTAGCTAGTGGACCAGCTCCGGCCACATAGGTATCCTTCGGTCCATAGGGCACGGTGACCCCATCCTGTTTCGAATGTTGGGCATTTGCGATGCGACGAACATGATGGTTAGAATCCGCAAGCGCCTCGGCGGATAAAGGCTCTTCGCGCCAGAAAATGTAGCCCAAGCCCGGCTGTCCCTCGCCCTGTGCCCAGCTATTCATACGGTCGCAGAAAGCGCGGGAGCCTCCGGTCTTGGCGGGGATTGCCCAGACTTCGGCCTTTGGATCATTGGCGAGAATGTTGGCGAAGACTTTGAAGCCTGAACCGGCGAAATGTTCTGAGACATTCTGCATTTCGATCGGGTTGCGCAGGTCCGGCTTGTCGGAGCCGTAGGTGCGCATGGCGACATCATAGGGGATGCGGCGGAAGGATTGGCTGACCGGCTTGCCTTCGGCGAACTCCTCAAACACACCGCGCATCACCGGCTCGACTGTGGCAAGCACGTCTTCCTGCTCGACAAAGCTCATTTCGAGGTCGAGCTGGTAGAATTCACCCGGCAGACGGTCGGCGCGCGGATCTTCGTCGCGGAAGCAGGGGGCGATCTGGAAATAGCGGTCGAAGCCGGAGATCATCAGCAATTGCTTGTAGATCTGCGGCGCCTGCGGCAGGGCGTAGAATTTGCCGGCATGGATGCGGCTCGGCACCAGAAAGTCGCGTGCGCCTTCGGGCGAGGATGCGGTCAAAATCGGCGTCGAATATTCGGTGAAGCCGACATCTGACATGCGGCGGCGCATGGCGGCGATGATCTGCGTGCGCTTGACAATGTTTTTGTGCAACGTGTCGCGGCGCAGATCGAGGAAACGGTATTTGAGGCGGATGTCTTCAGGGTATTCCGGCTCGCCGAACACCGGCAGCGGCAGTTCTTTGGCGGCGGACAAGACTTCAAGCTCCGTCGCGTAGACTTCGATGTCGCCGGTGCCAAGATTGGCGTTCTTGGTTGACTGGTCGCGCTCTACGACCTTGCCATCGACGCGGATCACCCATTCGCCGCGTACGATTTCGGCGGCCTTAAAGCAGGGCGAATCCGGATCGACGACGATCTGAGTCAGGCCATAGTGGTCACGCAAATCAATGAACAACAGGCCACCATGGTCGCGCACACGGTGCACCCAGCCGGACAGGCGCACGCTCTCGCCGGTATGTTCCTTGCGCAGCGCGGCGCAGGTGTGGGAGCGGTAACGGTGCATGGTCATGGACATATCCCTGATATTTACTCCAAGGACCGCGAATGCGAATCCTGACGGGGCGGCTTCACGCCACCCTCACAAATTCCGGGCGGACAAGCGCATTTGAGCGGAGAAAAGTCAAGGTGCGGGACGGGAAACACTGCGGCGGTTGGCGATTGTCTGTCTTCTCCCGTCCTGCGGACCTCCAAGCGAGAGAAGACGGCCAATCACCATCGCTCGCTGACGCATGTGTCTTACGTGAAAGTAAGAAATCTTTGACGACATATCAAATTCAGGGAAGACACATGTTTTCTGTTCGGCTATAGGGCGAACATGGACTTGATCACAACAACCAAGCAACTTGAGGATGCAATTGCTGCCTTTGCCGGCAGTGATTTCGTTTGTGTGGACACGGAATTCATCCGTGAGACGACCTTCTGGCCGGAGCTGTGCCTCATTCAGATGGCTACCGCGACCCACTCCGCGATTGTCGATCCGCTGTCGAAAGACCTCGATCTGGCACCGTTCTTCGCACTGATGGCAGATACAGCGGTCACAAAAGTGTTTCATGCCGCGCGGCAAGACATTGAAATTGTGCATAAAATGGGCGGACTGATCCCTGCCCCGCTTTTTGACAGCCAAGTTGCGGCGATGGTGTCCGGGTTTGGCGAGTCGATTTCCTATGATCAGCTGGTCATGAAGATGTCCGGCGTGCATCTCGACAAGACCTCGCGCTTCACAGACTGGCGGCAGCGGCCGCTGACCGACACGCAGCTGGCCTATGCGCTCGCCGATGTCACCCATCTGGCTGCGCTCTATCCTGCGCTCAAGGCGAAGCTTGAAGCAGCTGGGCGCACGGAGTGGGTCAAAGAGGAGATGGCGACTCTGTCTTCCGTTGACACTTATGAGTTGCACCCGGAAGATGCATGGAAACGCCTGAAAATGCGGGTGCGCAAGCCGGTTGAGCTGGTGGTTTTGCAAAAAGTTGCCGCCTGGCGCGAGACCGAAGCGCGGGAGCGCAATGTGCCACGCTCGCGCGTCATCAAGGATGACACGATCTATGAAATCGCCCAACAGCAGCCGAAGGACCAGAATGCGCTTGGTCGCCTGCGCACCGTGCCGAACGGCTGGGAGCGCTCTTCATCCGGTCAGGACTTGTTGAAGGTCATCGTCGCCGCTGTTGAGACACCCAAAGACCAGTTGCCGAAACTGCCGCGCCATATTTCTGCACCTGAGGGGACAGGTGCCGCAACGGAAATGCTGCGCGTTCTGTTGAAATTGATCACGGAAGAAAACGGCGTCGCTGCAAAAATTGTTGCGACCTCTGATGATCTCGACCAAATCGCTTCAAAGGGTGAGGACGCGGATGTTCAGGCGCTGCACGGCTGGCGGCGCGAACTGTTTGGCGAGACAGCGCTGAAGCTGATCCGCGGCGAAGTAGCGCTGAAGTTTGAAGACAAGAAGATCGTGGCGATCACGCTCGACTGATCCTCAAATGGCTGCGACGACTGTCCGCATCGGCCTGCCGGACAGCCTGGCAAATTGCTGCAGGCGGCCTTCGGTGCGCTCGCCGGCAAGATCGGCGAGATCAGGCGGAACCACAAACAGGAACCCGCCAATGCCGTCGGGCATGATTTTCAATCGCGGGATGACGCCGGGCATGGCCGCAGAATAGAGATAGACCACGCGCAGCATGGAGCCGAGAAGTTTGGCCCGGTCAAACAGGCGTTGCGGCGCGAGGCTGCGGATTTCGATGGAAATCGCATCGTCGATCAGGCCCTCGTGCCGGTAGAAATTGGCGAGCGCCATGAATACGCGGCCCGGATGATCGATCCCGACGAATGCACCGTGTGCGATGATGTTCAGCGATTGCGCGCCGCGATAGTCCGGATGGGCGCGCCAGCCGATGTCGGCAAGAAGACAGGCGGCGACACGGTAGCGGGCTTCATTCTCGGTTTCCTCGACGCCGATAGTTTGCAATACCTGCCCGGTCCAATCGCCAAGTTCATGCGCGTGCAACGGTGAGCGGGAACGCAGCGTCGCCAGTTCCTCTGCGGCGCAAATCAACGGGTCTTTCAGCTGCTCTTCTTGTGGCAACAGCGAATACAGGAAGCCTTCGCGCACGCCCAGCGCCGACATGACAATCGAGCGCGGCTGCATTTTCTGGACGACTTCGAGCAAGACCACCGCGCCGAATGCGAGGAGTGATTGGCGGTTGCGCGAGACGGTCTCGATGCCGTCGATTTCGGCCGCCTCGCCTTTGGCGACTTTCTTCAGGAATGGCACGGCGTCATTCAGAGGGACTTCAAACTCGTGCATGACATGCAGCGGATAGTGGATTGCGCCCATGTAAAGTTTGGCAAGATTGCGCCAAGTGCCGCCGACGGCATAGAAGGCGCGGCCCTTTCCGGCAGACAGGAGGTCAGCATTCTCCAGATATTGCCTGGCCAGCTTCTGCGCTTTTGCAGCTGAGCCGCCGGACATGTCTGACAGGCGCAGGCCGCCCAGCGGCAGCGTGATGCCGGCACCGATTATCCGGCCCTTTACATCGACAAGTTCGAGCGAGCCGCCGCCAAGATCACCGGCGATACCGTCCGGCTGATGGACCGAGGAGATGATGCCCATTGCCGAGAAATACGCCTCTTCCGGGCCGGTCAGCACCTTGATCTTGACGCCGAGCAGCCGTTCAGCGTCAACAATGAACGCGGAGCCATTGGCCGCTTCACGCGCGGCGGCAGTTGCCAGCGCATACATGGTTTTGGCACCGGCCTGCTCCGACAGCGCGCGAAACCGTTTCAGCGCGGCCAAGGCACTCTCAACTGCCTTGGCATTCAACCTGCCGGTGTCGGCAATCCCTTTGCCAAGGCCGCAGAGAATCTTTTCGTTGAACAATACGGTTGGCGCGCGAACCACGCCTTCGTAAACCACAAGCCGAACGGAATTCGAGCCGATGTCGACCACCGAGACCGGTTCGCGGCCGGTCAGTCTGCCCTGTGCTTGTTTATTCATGCAACCTTATGCGCCTGTTTTGTCCTTCTTGCGCTTGGGTCCGAGGAAATCACGCGGCGCAGAGTTTTTCAATGACTGTCCGCGGCCGGAAAGGCTTGGGTTGGTCATGAAATATTCCTGCGCGTTGAAGGCTTCCTCGTTTTCGGCGCGGACAATCCGTTTGGATGTCCCATCAGGCAAAACGGCGAAAC
The DNA here is from genome assembly GCA_031422915.1 of Phyllobacteriaceae bacterium. Lineage (GTDB taxonomy): Bacteria > Pseudomonadota > Alphaproteobacteria > Rhizobiales > Rhizobiaceae > JANMEX01. Next base: position 5,148 of record JANPEK010000067.1, read on the forward strand.
TTTGCTCATTGTCAAGCAGGTTTGCGAGCATGATCTGCGAAAGCACCTGTTGGTGCACAGTCGGATTGGTCAAAGGCACCAAAACCTCGACCCGCCGGTCCAGATTGCGGGTCATCAAGTCGGCGGAACCCATATAGACGAGCGCCTTGTCGGACGGCAGACCTGCGCCATTGCCGAAGCAATAGATGCGGCTATGCTCCAAAAAGCGTCCGATGATCGACTTGACGCGGATGCGGTCTGACAGGCCTGGCACTTGCGGGCGCAGGCAGCAGACGCCGCGGCAGACGATGTCGATTTCAACGCCCGCGTTGCTTGCCGCATAGAGCGCGTCGATGATCTGCGGATCGACCAGCGAGTTCATTTTCAGCCAGATTTGCGCCGGGCGCCCTGCCCGCGCATGATCGGCCTCTTCGCTGATGTGCTGGAGCATCCGCTTGCGCAGCGAATGCGGCGAATAGGCGATTTTCATTTCCTTGGCGGGCTCGGCATAGCCGGTGATGAAGTTGAATACCTGCGCAGCGTCGCGCGCAATCACCGGATCATCGGTGAAACAGGACAGGTCGGTGTAAATCTTCGCTGTGTTGGGGTGATAGTTGCCGGTGCCGATGTGAACGTAGTTGCGCAGCTTGCCCTCTTCGCGGCGCACCACCAGCGACAGTTTGGCGTGGGTCTTCAATTCGATGAAACCGAAGACCACCTGCACGCCCGCACGCTCCAGATCGCGCGCCCAGCGGATGTTGGCCTCCTCGTCAAACCGCGCCTTGAGTTCGACCAACGCCGTTACGGAAATGCCAGCCTCCGCTGCCTCAATCAGCGCGCGGACAATCGGGCTGTCATTGGAGGTGCGGTAGAGTGTCTGCTTGATGGCCAGCACATCCTTGTCATGCGCAGCTTGGCGCAAATACTGGACGACGACATCAAAGCTTTCATACGGATGATGGACGATGAGGTCTTTCTCGCGGATCGCTGCAAAACAGTCGCCGCCATGGTCGCGGATGCGCTCTGGAAAGCGCGGGGTGTAGGGCACGAATTTGAGGTCCGGACGATCAAGTGAAACAACCTGGGCCAGCATCGAGAGGGCAAGGAAGCCTTGCAGGATGACAACGCGCGTTTCCGGCACGGCCAATTCCGCCGCGACGAAATTCCGCAGAGCCTCAGGCATGTCGCTGTCAAACTCGATGCGGATCACCGAGCCGCGGCGGCGGGCTTTCAACGCGGTCTCAAACAGGCGGACGAGGTCTTCGGCCTCTTCTTCGACTTCGATATCCGAATCGCGGATGATGCGGAATGTGCCTGCTCCGCGCACGGAATAGCCGGGGAACAATTTGCCAATGTGCAGCGAGACGACGTCTTCAAGGGTGATAAAGCGCGTCTTGCCGGCCGTGTTGTCGCGCAGGCGGATAAAACGGCTCAGCGCAGGCGGCAAGCGCAAGAGCGCCGTCATCGGCTTGTTGTCGCCATGATGCGACAATTGCAGGGCCATGGTGAAACCGAGATTGGGTATGAACGGGAACGGATGTGCCGGATCAATCGACAGCGGTGTCAGCACCGGAAAGATGGATTCGAGGAAATAGTCCTCCAGCCATTCAACATCGGCGTCAGACAAGCCATTCTGGCGGATGATCTCGATGTTGACGGCGGCGAGGTCCTGCCGCAGAGACGCTAAGCTCAATTGCTGGTCGGCTTGCAACTTTGCTGTCTCCGCCAGCACGCGATCAAGCTGTTCCTGCGGGGTGCGGCCATCGGAGCTTCTGGTGTTGATCTCTTCGCGCACCTGCGCGGCAAGGCCGGCCACGCGGACCATGAAGAACTCGTCGAGATTGGCCGCCGAAATTGACAGGAAGCGCATCCGCTCGAGCAGCGGGTGCTTGGCGTTCGACGCCTCTTCCAGCACCCGGTGGTTAAATTGCAGCCAAGAGAATTCGCGGTTGATGAAGCGGTCCGGGCTACCGGCGAGCAGCTTGCCATCCTGATCCTTGTTGAGTTTGATCGCTTCAATAATGTGCTTCGCCGGGGAATTTTCGTTCATCAAACTGTTTCCGATTGTGAGTCAAACTTTAGTTTGCCAGAGAAACATGAAAGACTTTTGACAGTCCGCTTTCAAGTGTCTTGAAAAATTCAATGAATTGCGACACACAGTGGCCGTCGGAATGCCGGTCCAACCGGCCGAATTCGGCAGTTAGCACAGGAATTTGACCATGGTCGGCCACGCAATTACCCACTACCAAAATGACGCCGGGCATACCGTGATTGAGATTGGTGTGCGCGAATTCATGTGCGTCGGTGCCAATCCGCCTTTCGATCATCCGCATGTCTATATCGACCTTGGCGCGTCGGATGAGAAAGTCTGCCCCTATTGCTCGACGTTGTTCCGCTACAGCGCCAGTCTTGGTGCGCATGAGACAATGCCTGCGGGCTGCGTTTATCATGACCTGGCGGCGTGACCGTCAGTGCCTCAATCGCGCGCCGGAGCCTCAATGACCGGCAGCGCATCTGACACTGCACCAAAGACAGACGCGATCATCGTCGGCGCGGGCATCGCCGGACTTGCGGCAGCGCTTGCGCTGGCAGGCAAAGGCTACAAGGTCACGCTTTGCGAGCGGGCCGAGGCTTTCGAGGAAATCGGGGCCGGGTTGCAACTTTCGCCCAACGCGACCCGCCTGCTCAAGCGCCTCGGTGTTTTGGACACGCTGGTTGGCCGCGCAGTTGTTGTGAAAAGCATCCGCCTTTTGGCCGCCAAATCCGGCAAGACCTTGTTGAGCCTTTCTACCGCCGCCACCCGCCAAGCCGACGCCGCACCGTTCCTGGCGGTCAGCCGCGCGGATTTGCAAGGCGAGATGGTGGCGCAAGTGCTGGACAGTCCGCTTATTGCGATCCGTGCGGGCCTGACATTTCAAACCGCGATTGACACAGGCAACCGTGTCAAAGCCGTTTTCACGCAGGGCGAAGTTCCGATACAGATGGAGGCTGACGTGCTGATTGGCGCCGACGGCGTCTGGTCAGCTGTGCGCACGCTGGTGCCCGGTCATGCACAGACACGGCACTCCGGCTACACCGCGTGGCGCGCCACCATTCCTGTTACAAAGGGACTTCCCGCAGCGTTGCGCAATTTGTGCGACCAGCAATCGGTTGGCGCATTCTTATCGTCCGGCGTGCATCTGGTCGCCTACCCGTTGCGCCGGGGAACTGTGCTCAATCTTGTGCTGATAACGCCTGACATGACCGTTTTTGCCGATGCGCTTGGCGCTTTCGAGCCACAACTTGCCAAATGTCTCGGTGCGGTCGAAAACTGGCGGTCATGGCCGCTGCACTCCTGTTCCAAAGATGGCGCGTGGACGTCCGGCCGGATTGCCCTGATCGGTGATGCGGCCCATGCCATGACGCCATTTGCTGCGCAAGGCGCGTGCATGGCCATCGAAGACGGGGTAACGCTCGCGGACTGCATCAGCAAAGGCAGTGACGTTTCCGCAGCGCTTGCGACTTACGAGCAGCTTCGCAAGCCGCGTGTGGCGAAAGTGGCTGCGCGGGGAATGCTCAACCGGTTTGCCTACCATGCCTCCGGCCCCACCGCGCTTTTGCGCAACGCGTTCTTTGCGCTGCGTGGTCAGGGTCTGATGCGTCAGCTTGACTGGCTTTACCGGCATGATGCCGGATCAGTCTGATTTGGCAATCAGCCGCTTCGGGCTGGTCAGGAATTCCGGTGACAGGTACTCGTCGATTTCCTTGGCGGTCAGGCTGGTCTCGTTGAGCAACAGCTCGCGCACCGGACGGCGCTCTGCAATCGCCTTCTTGGCAATTTCCGAGCATTTCTCATAGCCAAGCACCGGCAGCAGCACGGTGACGATGCCGACGGAGTTCATCACCAGTTCGGCGCAGCGCTCGCGGTTGGCCGTGATGCCTTCGACACAGCGCTCGCGCAGCGTGATTGACGCGTTTGTGAGCAACCGCTGCGATTCTGCAATGCTGTAGCCGATGGTCGGCTCGAACGCGTTTAGCTGCAACTGGCCTCCCTCCGCGCACATGGTGATCGCCAGATCATAACCGACCACAAGATAGGCCGCCTGATTGACGACTTCAGGTATGACCGGGTTGACCTTGCCCGGCATGATTGATGATCCGGCCTGCATGGCTGGCAGGTTGATCTCGCCAAAACCTGCGCGCGGGCCGCTCGACAGAAGGCGCAGGTCGCTGGCGATCTTCGACAGCTTGACCGCCGTGCGCTTCAACACGCCGGAGAACATGACGAACGCGCCGGTGTCGGACGTCGCCTCGACGAGATTTTCCGAGCGGGTGATCGCCTCGCCCGAAATATCGGCAAGGCGGGCGATGGCGATGTCAGTGTAGGCAGGATCGGCGTTGATGCCGGTGCCGATTGCCGTGCCGCCAAGATTGACCTCGCGCAGGAGGCTGAGAGCGTCTGTCAGCCGCGCCATATCCTCGCGGATGGTGATTGCCCAGGCGATGAACTCCTGCCCGAGCGTCATTGGCACGGCGTCCTGCATCTGGGTCCGGCCGACCTTCAAAATGTCATTAAATTGCCTGCCCTTGGCTGCAAATGCGTCAGCCAGATCGCTGAGCGCCTTGATCAGACCATAGGTGGCGAAAATGGCTGCGAGGCGCAGCGCGGTCGGATAAACGTCATTGGTCGATTGCGACATGTTGACGTCATTGTTTGGATGGAGCGCGGCGTAGTTGCCGGGCTGTTCGCCCATTTCAATGAGCGCCAGATTGGCGATGACCTCGTTGGCGTTCATGTTGGTCGAGGTGCCCGCCCCGCCCTGCACCGGGTCAAGAATGAACGACTTGTGATGCTTGCCGGCAATGAGTGCCTGGCAGGCGGCGCGGATGGCTTTGGCTTTCTTGGCCGGGAGCGAGCCCAATTGCTGGTTCGCATCAGCCGCCGCCCATTTGACCATCGCCAGC
>JANPEK010000068.1:0-5112 GCA_031422915.1 Phyllobacteriaceae bacterium
ATCCTGATCGAAAACATCTTCTCGCTCGACGGACTTGGGCTGCTCGGTTTTGAATCGGTGCTGCGGCGCGATTATCCGGTGGTGTTCGGCACGCTCTATATCTACTCGCTGATGGGCCTTGTTGTCGGGCTGTTGTCCGACATGATCTACACGTGGATTGACCCGCGCATCGACTTTGAGCGGAGGGATTTATGACCCCGCTCAACCAGCGCCGCTGGCAGAATTTCAAGGCAAACCGGCGCGGCTTCTGGTCGCTGTGGATATTTCTGGCGCTGTTCGGCCTGACACTCGGCGCCGAGTTCGTTGCCAACGACCGGCCGATCCTTGCCAGTTACAAGGGCGAGTTGCTGGTGCCGGTGTTTGTCGATTATTCGGAGGAGAAATTCGGCGGATTCTTTGCCGTCACCGATTTCCGCGACCCGGTCATTCAGGACGAGATCGACGCCAACGGCTGGACGCTGTGGCCGCCCATCCGTTATTCATATCGCACGGTCAACAATGAGATGCCGGGCTCTGCGCCAACCAAGCCATTTTTCCTCTATGACCGCAAAACGCTGTGCGAGCGCTATGTCAACGGTGTCGATGATCCCAACTGCCGGATCGGCAATTTCAACTGGCTCGGCACGGACGACCAGGGCCGCGATCTTCTCGCCCGCATCATCTACGGCTTCCGCATTTCGGTGCTGTTCGGGCTTTTGCTCACACTCGGCTCAGCGGTGATCGGTGTCGCCGCAGGCGCTGTGCAGGGCTATTTCGGCGGCTGGACAGATCTCTTGATGCAGCGCTTCATCGAAATCTGGACCTCGCTGCCCCTCCTCTACCTGTTGATGATCGTCGCCTCTATCTTGCCGCCTGGCTTCTTCATCCTGCTGACCATCATGCTGCTGTTCTCATGGTCGGCCTTCGTCGGCATCGTGCGGGCGGAATTCCTGCGCGCCCGCAATTTCGAATATGTCAACGCCGCCCGCGCGCTCGGCGTCGGCAATGCCACCATCATGTGGCGCCACCTGTTGCCGAATGCCATGGTGGCGACGCTCACCTTCCTGCCCTTCATTCTAAACGGCGCGATCACCACACTGACTTCGCTCGACTTCCTCGGCTTCGGCCTGCCGCCCGGCTCCGCCTCGCTCGGCGAGGTGTTGAAACAAGGCAAGAGCAACATCCAGGCCCCATGGATAGGCATCACCGGCTTTGTCACGATGTCGCTCATGCTGTCGCTGCTGGTGTTTATCGGCGAAGCCGTGCGCGATGCGTTTGATCCGCGGAAAGCGTTCAAATGAGCGGCGCGGTGTGGTATGCGCTCTGTGACGAGAATGGTTTGCCGTTTGTAAATCAGGAGCAAGATGATGGGCCGCGTTGAACTCAAGCATTACCCGGCATCGAAATTGCCGGATGAACTTCGGGGGGCATTTCTCGAGGGTGACTTTGTCAATATCACCGTTGAAGCTGATGCATCCAAACCCATGTCGCGGGAAGACCTGCTGAAAATGCTGAAACGCCACGTACCGCGTGAAAACGGAGTGCCGATCGAAGACGCGGTCAAAAGAATTCGTGAGCTGCGCGATGAGTGGGACGACTGATGCGATCAGACAAGAGAGTCTATCTCGACACAAATATTCTAATTTATGCATTTGAAGGTGGGAGTCAGAATAAAGTCAGGCTGATTGAGTTGCTCGCTGGAAATGACGGCACAAGGCCCGCCTATCTTTTCACCAGCGAGCTGACTTTGGCAGAGGTTCTGGTTCATCCTTTGTCAAACAGTGATTTTGACTTGATTCAAAGTTATGACAATGTGCTCAATAACACCGCAGTCCTGATCACTTGCCCAGTGGACCGAACCGTATTGTGGCATGCCGCAGTCTTGCGCTCACGCTACTCTGCTCTGAAACTCCCTGATGCCATTCACCTGTCGACTGCCATGCGTTTGCGCTGCACGCATTTCTTGAGCGCCGACAAGCGATTGGTGCAGAATTACGAATTGCCGCATGCGACGTTTGATGACATTCGCGGACCAGTCAGCCTGCAGGTCATTCGCCCCGATGCTGAAACGTTGGATGGGCTGAACGCGGAGTTTGCCTCATGACCGCCCCCCTCCTCTCCGTCCGCGACCTGTCCGTCGCCTTCACCCAAGGCGGCAAGACGTCCACCGCCGTTGACCATATCTCGTTCGACATCATGCCGGGCGAAACCGTGGCGCTTGTTGGCGAGTCCGGGTCCGGCAAATCCGTCACCGCGCTTTCCGTGCTGAAGCTGCTCGCCTATCCGGCAGCCAGCCACCCGAGCGGGCAGATCCTGTTTGACGGCAAGGACTTGTTGTCCGCTAGCGAATCCGAGCTTCGTTCCGTTCGCGGCAATGATGTCACCATGATCTTTCAGGAGCCGATGACCTCGCTCAATCCGCTGCACGTGATAGAGGACCAGATCGGCGAAGTCTTGAAACTGCATCAGGGCATGGGCAACAGCGCAGCAAAGGCGCGCACGCTTGAACTGTTGCAACAGGTCGGCATACGCGAAGCAGAAAAGCGGCTCAAGGCCTACCCGCATCAACTCTCCGGCGGTCAGCGCCAGCGCGTCATGATCGCCATGGCGCTCGCCAATGCACCCAAACTCCTGATCGCCGACGAGCCAACAACGGCGCTTGATGTCACCGTGCAGGCGCAAATTCTCGAGCTTTTGGCCAAGCTCAAATCCGAGCGGAAAATGTCGCTGCTGTTCATCACCCATGATCTTGGAATCGTGCGCAAGATCGCCGACCGGGTCTGTGTGATGACCAAGGGCAAGATTGTCGAGACCGGCCCGGTTGCCGAAATCTTTGCCAATCCGCAGCACGAATACACCAAACACCTTCTTGCCGCAGAGCCAAAGGGCCAGCCGCCGCTGCTCGACGAGACTGCGCCAATCATCGTTGATGGCCAAGACATCAAGGTCTGGTTCCCGATCAAGCAGGGGTTCCTGCGCCGCACTGTCGATCACGTCAAAGCCGTCAACGGCGTGTCGATGAAAATCCGCGCCGGACAGACGCTCGGCGTTGTCGGCGAGTCCGGGTCGGGCAAGACGACGCTCGGTCTGGCGCTCACCCGGATGATTTCCAGCCAAGGCCGCATCGGCTTTGTCGGCAAGGACATCAACCAGTATTCGTTCAAGGACATGCGGCCGCTGCGCAAACAGATGCAGATCGTGTTTCAGGACCCCTACGGCTCGCTCAGCCCGCGCATGTCTGTCGCCGACATCATCGCCGAGGGCCTGTCGATCCACGAACCACAGCTGAGTGCGAACGAGCGCGACGCGAAAGTCGTCGATGTGCTCAAGGAGGTCGGCCTCGACACTGAGTCCCGCCATCGCTATCCGCACGAGTTTTCCGGTGGCCAGCGCCAGCGTATCGCCATTGCGCGCGCCATGATCCTCAAGCCAAAATTCGTGATGCTCGACGAGCCGACATCGGCGCTCGACATGAGCGTGCAGGCGCAGGTCGTGGACTTGCTGCGCGATTTGCAAGTCAAACACGGGCTTGCCTATCTGTTCATCAGCCATGATCTGAAAGTTGTCCGTGCGCTCGCCAATGAGCTGATCGTCATGCGCAACGGCGAGGTGGTCGAGCATGGGCCGTCCGCCCAAGTGTTTGACCAGCCGCGGACCGATTACACCAAGGCGCTGATGGCAGCGGCATTCAACATTGCCACCGCGCCGCACGGGGCCGTCAGCGAATGAAAAAGGGCGGCATCCTTCTCGCCGCCACCGGCTGGGATTTAGCGCTGTGGTCGCGCATGTTTGGTGAGGCCGCGCCGGGGCGGCAGCTGTTTGTTGATCCCGACGGGCGCACTGAAGACAGCATCAACTACGCCATCGTCTGGAAACAGCCGCCCGGTTCGTTGGCGGGGCTCAAGAACCTCAAGGTCATCTTTTCGCTCGGCGCCGGTGTCGATCACGTCTTCCGCGATCCCCATGTTCCCGATGTACCGATTGTCCGCGTAGTCTCGCATGACCTCACCAACCGGATGAGCGAGTATGTCGTCTGGCAGGTGCTCGACCATCACCGCATGGGCCCGAAATACCGCGAGCAGCAGAGTAAGAAAATCTGGCTCGAAGACCGCAACCAGCCGGCAGCAAAAGACATCACTATTGGAATGCTGGGACTTGGTGTTCTGGGCAGCGATGCGGCTTTGAAGCTGAAAGCCTTGGGTTTCAACGTGACCGGCTGGAGCCGTTCCAAGCACGAGATTGAAGATATCCGGACTTGGCATGGCGCTGACCAGTTGCCGTCGTTTCTGGCAGAGGTGGACATGCTGGTCTGCCTGTTGCCGCTGACCCCAGCGACCGCAAACATGCTGGCCATGCCGCTGTTCAAACAAATGACCAAGCGCGGCCCGCTCGGCGCGCCAGTCCTGATCAACGTCGGGCGCGGCGGGTTGCAGGACGAGGCCGATATTCTGGCAGCGCTGGACAAGGGAGTGCTGTCCGCTGTTTCGCTCGACGTCTTCCAACAGGAGCCGCTGCCCGCAGACAGCGCCTTCTGGTCACATCCAAAAGTAACACTGACACCCCACGCCGCAGCCGCCTCCGATCCGCTTGCCTTGGTCAAACCAATCGTTGACCAGATGGATGCCTTTGAGCGCGGCGGCCTTTTACAGAATTTGGTCGACCGCAAGCATCAGTATTGAAGGAACCCGTGGACAGTTTACTTAATTCCTGATGCCATCGTTGGTAATTTTCCAAGTCATTTCAATCAATTAAGTAAACTGTTCCTGATTTTCCGCCCGCAGAATTGCGGTGACTGTGTTGCCAATTGCCATCCGCAACATTCGCCAATAACCCACAGCACGCTGCAGCAATTGGCTGCACTGTCTCCGCAATTCGGTTCGCCAGCCAGCCGCCACCAAAATAAATCTATCCACCTCCCGAAAACCCAACCCTACAATGCCATCGCGTCAATTCCGACGCGGAAAGGACGGCAGGATGGACTGGACGAGGGCAGTCGAGAGGAACAGCGTGGCACTCTGCAAGATCGTGGCGGTAATGTTTGCGATGCTGCATGGTGTTGATCGCAGCGGCAGTCCCCTCTCCGTCGGCTTCGCCGACACCTCTCCCCGCAAGCGGGGCGAGGTTAAACCAAGC
>JANPEK010000069.1:0-12486 GCA_031422915.1 Phyllobacteriaceae bacterium
CTCACGCCTTCGGCGGCTGCAACCTGATCGACAAATAGACCAGCACCGCCCCGATTGCCGAAAACGCTGCTGAAGCGAGATAGGCTTTCGAACCATAATCTCCCGCAAGCCAGCCGAAGCCGGTGATGGCGATAACCGCAAAGGCCTGTTGCAGCATGGTGAAAAAGCCTTGCGCCTCGGCGGCGATTTCTTCGCTGGTCCAGTTGGCGATGAAATTCATGCAGCCGAGAAAGCCGAGCGCAAATGTCACCGAATGCAGAAGTTGCAGGCCGACCAGCACCGGCACGCCGGGTGAATAGGCCATGGCAATCCACCGCGCAACGGCAACGAGCGCTGACAGAAGGATGAGTTTGCGGGCCGTAAAGCGGACCGCGATGCGTTTGAAGAAGTAGAACATCGTTGCCTCAGATAACGCGCCAAGCGCAATCAGCACCGCGATGACTTCAGCCGAGATGCCTTGCTCTTTCCAAAGCAGGCCCTGAAATCCGTTGAGAATGAGGTGGGTGGCGAACACCATCGACCAGCCGACCAGAGGAAACAGGAACCACGGCTTCATCACCTCGATCAGCCGCGTCGCCCCGCTCTTTATGTCATCCGTGTTGGCAGACCGGAGTGTGGGCAAGGTCAGCGCAGTCGCACCGCGCAACAGCGACATAGCGATAAACAGTGGCAGGAAGATCATGCCACCGAACTGCTGCACCAAAACTCCGGTGAGCAGGATCGTCAGCATATAGCCGATGGTGCCCCAGGCGCGGATGAAGCCGAAATCCGTGCCGCGACGGCGGGTGAGACGCATGGCAGCGGCATCAGCAACCGGATTGACGACATTTTGCGCAATGACCGGCAACGACCAGAACAGGAGAATTCCCCAGAAGCCTGACACAAACAGGAGGCCGAACGGCAAGACCGCCGCCAAGAGCGTGCCGACGACAATCGCCTGACGCCAATCCGGGGCCCGGTCAGCCATGCGCCCGACTAGGAGATTGAGCATCAACAGGATGAAGATCGGCACCGAATTGATGAACCCGATCTCACCCGACGTCAGCCCCTGCTGCGAAAACCAGATGCCGCCATAGGCATTGGCCACGCCGCCCGTGGTGTAGAGCGAGACGTAGAAGAGCGTCAGCCGGAATTCGGGGGAGAGACGTTCGATGAACTTGGGGATGGGCATGCGGGTTAGACCAATTTTGCACTTACAATGCGCCTTAGAGCATTGATCACGCGTGACCACCTGAATCGGTTACCGCGACATACGTCACACTCTGAATATTCAAAGTCACATTCATTCCAATATGGCATATCGTCTAGACCTCATGCATGTCAAAAATCTTGCGCGCACCGTAAAAAATAAGAAAAATCAACCTTATAATATAAGAAAGGCAAAATCCAATTATCATTATGTGCAGTGATACGAACATTGATGCAAATGTAGTCATTGGTAACGGCATGTATTTTCTACTATGAGAATAACTATCTTCAAACCAAGAATGAAGACCATCTCGATATCCAAAATCTGAATTGAAAAATAACCCATAGCAAACCATTAATAACAAAATGAAAATACCAAGCAGAGCCTTATAATAATAGCTTTCCTTGTCAGTATAATAAATTGGCTTCCCAAAAAACATAAATACGCAGACAATGAGAATATATAAAGACGAAATAATCAACTGTAGAACATAAACTCCAACATAGGAATCCAAAAATTCCTGACTGGATTGACTCTTTATATAAAGCAAATCTGCTAAATTTCTATCACATAGAGTTACGAATACGTCGATACTGGCGAAATTTGATAGAATGGATGACGGAAGAAAGGGCAGAATAATCGCTACCGCTAGATAGTAAGGCAAAGACCTATAGTGTAAGTCTACACCAGAAAACGAGTGTAAAGAGATCCATACCGCCAATCTTCTGTGATCATTCTCCATCTGCTTTTACCTGACTCAATTTCTAATTAGTGAATACTGAAATTACTGAATGCCCGATTTAATGCGGCGGCAACTCAAACCAATTCCACATCCACCACACCCTGCACAGCCTTGACGGCCGCTGCCACCTGCGGGGTGATTTTGAAGCGGTCTTTCAGCTCGATCTCGATTTCGCGCTTGCCATTGTCCTGGATCAGGATCAGCGAGACCTGGCCTTCGCCGCGCTGGGTGAACATGGAACTGAGCGAGGAGATCGGCTTGGCGTCGCGCAGGAAGACGCGCAGCGATTGCTGTACGCGGGCGGCTTCTTCTTCCAGCGAATGGACGGTCTGGATGCGGAGGTTAATGCCTTCCGGCCGGTCTTCCGCGCCGACTGTGATGACCACGGAACGGCCGGCCTCCAGCACGTCGCGGTATTCGGCGAGCGCCTCGGAAAACAGCACGCCTTCAAACTGGCCGGTGGAATCGGAGAAGCTGACGATGCCCATCTTGTTGCCGGTCTTGGTGCGGCGCTCTTGCTTGGAGGTCACCGTTCCGGCAAGGCGGCCGGCAGTCGCGCCGCGCTTCACGGCGGCGGCGAATTCGGCGTAGGTCTGGACGCGCAGGCGGTTGAGCAGCGTCTGGTACTCATCGAGCGGATGGGCGGAGAGGTAGAAGCCCGCCGCCTGATATTCGCGATGCAGCCGTTCGGCGGGAAGCCATGGCGTTGCCGCCGGAAGCATCAGCTTCTCGGGTTCGGCGGAGCCCATGGCGGCGAATATATCGACCTGGCCCGAGGCGGCCTGATCCTGTGTGCGGGCCGACATGCCGATCATCCGGTCAAGCCCGGCCATCAGGCGGGCGCGCTCGTGGCCAAAACAATCGAGTGCGCCGGCATTGATCAGGCTTTCGAGGACGCGGCGGTTGATGATTTTTGGGTCGATTCGGGTGACGAAATCCTCCAGCGATTTGAATGGCTTTTCCGCCCTCATCGCCACCAGATGATCCACCGCCGCCTCACCGATACCCTTGATGGCGGCGAGCGAATAATAGATGCGGTTTTCGCCAACTTCAAAAATCCGGTGCGAATGCATGACCGACGGGGTTGCAACCTCAATGCCAAGCCGCAGCGCGTCGCGGCGGAATTCGCCGAGCTTTTCGGTGTTGGCCATGTCATGGGTCATTGACGCGGCGAGGAATTCGACCGGATGGTGTGCCTTCATATAGGCGGTCTGGAACGAGACGATGGCATAGGCGGCGGCGTGCGACTTGTTGAAGCCGTAGTCGGCGAACTTGGCGAGAAGGTCGAAAATGAAGTTGGCCTGCGGCGAGGGCACGTTTCGCTCGACCGCGCCTGTGACGAAGCGCTCGCGCTGCTGGTCCATCTCGGCGCGGATCTTCTTGCCCATCGCGCGGCGCAGCAGATCGGCTTCACCGAGCGTGTAGCCGGACAGAACCTGCGCGATCTGCATCACCTGTTCCTGATAGACGATGACGCCCTGGGTTTCCTTGAGCAGATGATCGATGCGCGGGTGGATCGAGGCAAGCTCCTCCTCGCCGTTCTTGCGGGCATTGTAGGTGGGGATGTTTTCCATCGGGCCCGGACGGTAAAGCGCGACGAGCGCAATGATGTCCTCGATCCGGTCCGGCTTCATGCCGATCAGCGCCTTGCGCATGCCCGCCGATTCCACCTGAAACACACCAACCGTCTCGCCGCGCGACAGCATTTCGTAGCTCTTCTGGTCGTCCAGCGGCAGGCGGTTGAGATCAATCTCGATGCCTTTGCGCTTGACGAGGCGCACGGCCATGTCGAGGACGGTGAGCGTTTTGAGGCCGAGGAAGTCGAACTTGACGAGGCCCGCTTGCTCGACAAACTTCATGTTGAACTGGGTCACCGGCATATCCGAGCGACCATCGCGATACAGCGGTACCAACTCCGCAAGCGGCCGGTCGCCGATGACGATGCCGGCGGCGTGGGTCGAGGCGTGGCGGTAAAGTCCCTCAAGCTTTTGCGCCATGGCCAGGAGCCGCTCGACCACCGGTTCCTTGTCGCGCTCTTCGCGCAGGCGTGGCTCGTCCTCAATGGCTTTGGCAAGCGTTACCGGATTTGCCGGGTTGGACGGCACAAGTTTGCACAGGCGGTCAACTTGGCCGTACGGCATTTCAAGCACGCGCCCGACATCGCGCAGCACCGCGCGGGCTTGCAGCGTGCCGAACGTGATGATCTGCGCCACCTGATCCCTGCCATAGCGCTCCTGCACGTAGCGGATCACCTCGTCGCGCCTCTCCTGGCAGAAGTCGATGTCAAAATCCGGCATCGACACGCGGTCAGGATTGAGGAAGCGCTCGAATAGAAGCGAAAAGCGCAGGGGGTCAACATCGGTGATCGTCAGCGCATAGGCGACGAGCGAGCCCGCGCCCGACCCGCGTCCCGGCCCGACCGGGATGCCGTGCGCCTTGGCCCACTGGATAAAGTCGGCAACGATGAGGAAATAGCCCGGATATTTCATCCGCTCGATGACCGAGAGCTCGAAATCGAGCCTTTCGTGATAGTCGTCCTGCGTGTAGCCTTCAGTGAGGCCGAAACTTTCGAGCCTCACGGCGAGACCAATTGTCGCCTGTCGCTTGAGCTCATCCGCCTCAGCCTTCAGCGCATCCTCGCCATCGGCGCTGGAGCCGGTGAAGCGCGGCAGGATCGGCGCGCGACCTTCCGGATAGAAGGAACAGCGCAAGGCGATCTCGATCGTATTGTCGAGCGCTTCGGGCAGATCGGCGAACAGCTTGACCATGTCTTTGGCGCTGCGCAAATGGCTGTCCGGCGTCAGGCGGCGGCGATTGTCTTCCGACATCAGCGCTCCGGCGGCAATCGCCAGCAGCGCATCATGCGCCTCATGGTCCTCGCGCTTGAGGAAGAAGGCCTCGTTTGTGGCAACGAGCGGCAGCGCGTGCGCATAGGCAAGCGCGATCATCCGCGCTTCGTGCGCTCTGTCGTACCCTTGCGGACGCTGCAATTCGACATACAGCCGGTCATCGAAAATGGCATTGAGCCGGGCGAGGCGGGCAAGCGCCGCCTCGCTGGCCGATTCGATCAGTTCATCAATGGGGCCGGCCATCCCGCCTGTCAGCGCAATTATCCCGCTGCCACCTGTCTCAAGCCAGTCGGCCTTGATGTGCACGATGTCACCGGCAGGCGCTTCCATGAAGGCGCGGCTGACCAGCTGCACAAGGTTGGCATAGCCGTCTTGTGTTGCGGCAATGAGCACCATCTTCGGGTAAGATACCATTTCCTTGCGCCCGTGCTGCTGCGCCGCACCATGCGCAGCCTCGCCAAAATCCACGGCCAGCTGGCAGCCGATCAACGGCTGTACGCCCGCCTTGGATGCCTTCTGCGCAAACTCCAGCGCGCCGAACAGGTTGGACGTGTCGGTGATGGCAATGGCAGGCGCGTTGGAACCTGCAGCAAAGTCAACGATCTTCGAAACCGTCAGAGCGCCTTCAAGCAGCGAATAAGCCGAATGCACCCGCAAATGTATGAAGGATGCCGCGCTGCCCGCCGGTTTGCCACTGTCTGCCACGCATCACCCGATTGCCGATTCTTGTCCGGCAATCACTATCTTGCAACGGGCGGCAAAGGTCCAGAAAAAGCGGGCGTTGCTGCGCCGTCAAATGGCGTGCTCGACAGGTCAGATGGCACCGAGATAGACTGCACAAGTGGCTATGAACAACGAGACGGAAAGGAATGACATGAGGTCCTGAGCGAAGTCTGACATGAGGAAATCTCCTTTGTTCAATTTATATTCGCTTTATGTTCGATAAATGTTCACGCGTCAACCATGTTTTCAATCGGTGAGAAAATTATGATAAACGAAAGGTTTACGCAGGTCCGGCTGGCTGCGGCGCGGCTTTCTTCAAGCTCCATTTCAACGCGCCCCGCTGTGCCGCCAAATCTGCGCTGTTGCATTGCACACAAAAATGGCGCATGACGCCCATCAAGCGCGATGTTCGGGCCATGGCCCCATTCGTTTCCGCGCTTTCCCGCTCCTTTCCGAAATGACGGTCAGGTGCGAACCGTCAGATGCGCCGCAAGGCAAATCAGGCGGATCACCCGGACCGTCAAACGGTCCAGCCGTTGAACCACGCGCGCCGCACATCCGTGCCGCCGCAACAAAAGCGCGACTCCGCGCTGAAAGATGATTGTTTTGAACGACACCACAATTGAAATGAACGACTCCAACACCGTGAACGGCTTCGCCGCTCTCGGTATTTCCGGCCAGATCCTTGCCACGCTTGACGCGAACGGCTTCACCACGCCGACGCCAATTCAAGCCAAGGCGATCCCGCCGCAGATTGAGGGCCGCGATGTCTTGGGCGTTGCCCAGACCGGCTCCGGCAAGACCGCAGCGTTCGTGCTGCCGATCCTGCGCGAAATCATGACGCTTGGCGACAAGCGCCAGCACAATTGCACCCGCGCGCTCATTCTCGTGCCGACGCGCGAACTCGCTGTGCAGATCGACGAGTGCATTCGCTTGTTTGCCCGTCATACCCATTTGTCTACCTGTCTCGTTCTCGGAGGCATGCCGCGCTTTGCGCAGATCAAGAAGATGATGCCGGGCGTCGATTTCCTGATCGCCACGCCGGGCCGTCTCTACGACCTGATGAAGGAAGGCGCGGTCAAACTTCAGAACACCAAGTTTCTGGTGCTTGACGAGGCCGACCGCATGCTCGACATGGGCTTCATCAACGACGTGCGCAAAATCGCCGCCGCCACAAACCCGAACCGCCGCACTGCGCTGTTTTCGGCCACCATGCCGGATGAGATCGAAAATCTCGCCAAATCGCTGATGAAGAACCCGGTCCGTGTCGAAGTCGCCCGTCCTGGCACAACCGTGACGACGATTGTCGAAAGCCTGATCCATGTTTCGCGCGGCGAAAAGCGCGCATGTCTCTCGGCGCTGCTCAATCAGGCAGAGATGGAACGCGTCATCGTCTTCACCCGCACCAAGCATGGTGCCGACGCGGTCGTGCGTCATCTGGAGAAGGACGGCTTCGGCGTCGCCGCCATCCATGGCAACAAGTCACAGAATGCCCGTCAAAAGGCGCTGAACGACTTCAAGACCGGTCAGAACAAAATCCTTGTCGCCACCGACATCGCCGCCCGCGGCATTGATGTGCAGAACATCACCCACGTCATCAATTTCGAACTGCCGGATGACACGGACTCATACGTTCACCGCATCGGCCGCACCGCGCGCAATGGCGCGGAAGGAATCGCGATTACGCTGATCGAGCCGGGCGAAGCCGACAAGCTGCGCTCCGTCGAAAAGCTGATCCGTCACAAGATCCCGGAAGTTGCCAAGCCTGCGTTCGTGGTCAAGCCACGCACCGAGCAGGACCGCAAGGATGACGCCGCCGCCGACCGCAAGCCATTTGGCCATCGCGGCCAATCGCGCCCGAATTCGCGTCCAGGTCCGCGCGCCGGCAATCCGCGCGGCGATGTGAAGCCCGCAGTGGCCAAGCCCGCTGGTGCAACACCGTCGCGCCGACGCGACGAGGGTGAAATTCAGCCCGCGCGTCTGCATCCGGCTTTCACCCCGACCAAGGCCGATGCCGCCAAGGCGGGACCGGAAAAGAAGAAGCGCCGCTTCCGTCCAAACCGCGCCAAATCACGCGCGGCATGAACTGCGAATAGGGCAGAGGAACTGACGAGATGGCCGGTTATGCAGTGCTTGCGCTGGCCTATGTCATGTCGCAGTTCTTCCGCGCCTTTCTCGCCGTTTTGACGCCCGTGCTGACCGCCGAGCTTGGCATGACCAAGCCGGAGCTCGGCCTTGCGTCCGGCATGTTCTTCATGACGTTTGCGTTCATGCAGTTCCCCGTCGGCTTACTTCTCGACAGGCGCGGGCCGCGCTTCACCGCAGGTCTGATCTTCCCGCTGTTCGCAGGCGGTGGCGCATTCCTGTTCGCGCTCGGCCAGAGCGGCTGGATGGTTATTCTGGCGATGAGCCTGATCGGCATCGGCTGTTCGCCAGTGCTGATGGCGTCGTATTATCTGTTCGCAAAAACCGGATCACCTGCGCGGTTCGCGCTTTTCACGACGTGGATCGTGGCGTTTGGCACCTTGGGCAATGTAGCGGGTACATCACCGCTTGCCTATGCGGCGCAATCGTTTGGCTGGCGGCCCACAATCGCGGCGCTTGGCGTGCTCGCCATCCTCATCGGCCTTGGTGTCGGAACGTTTGTCAAAGGCCAGCTACGCGTTACAGGCATCAAAGGCTCCGGCTATTCCGGTTATATCGCGCTCCTTCGCATGCCATTTCTGTGGCCGATGATCCCGCTGATGATCTTCGCCTACATGCCGCCCGCCGGTATTCGCGGCTTGTGGGCAGGGCCGTATCTCACCGAAACATTCGGTGCAGACACAGTCGCCATCGGCAACGTAACCTTCTTCATGGCGCTGTTCATGGCCTTCGGAAGCTTCCTGTATGGCCCGTTGGAAAAGCTCTTCGGCAGCGTCAAGTGGGTCATCTTTTCCGGCAACGCCATTCAAGTAATCATGCTCTTATGGCTGGCGTTCGCAGCGCCCAATACATCAGCGATGTCTGGATTGGTCTTCTCTGCCATCGGCTTGTTTGGCATGACGTACGGCCTGCAAATAGCGCATGGACGCGCATTCCTGCCGCCGGATTTGCTGGGGCGCGGCGTCACCTTGATGAATTTCTTCAACATCATCGGTGTCGGCATCATGCAGATTGCGGGCGGAACGATCCTCAAATTTGCAGCGGGCCCGGACGGAACGGGAGGGTTTGCGAACCTGTTCCTGATTTATGCGCTATTGGTTGGCCTGTCTCTTGCGGCGTTCGCCTTTGCGAAGGACCCGCCGAAGCACTTGGCGTAAGAAAAAAGCGCAAGCCGTTTAAAACGTTTGGCTTTTGGCCCACTCGATTATCATGCCCGCCACCTCGTCTGTTGATCCGGGAGATAGCGCATCGCCTGCAATCACATGGCTGGACGGGTCGTCGTTCTTTGCCAATGCTGTCAACGTTGCCTTGCCACCCCAGCGGGCAGCCATCGACTTGATTAGATCAGCCCGGACGACCGTGTCAGTCTCGGAGTAAATCATCAGCACGGGCTGTTTGATGGCTTCCACCGGCGTGTTCGCGGCAAGCTTGGTCAACGCGCCCATCGGCAGCAGCGCTTTGGTCGGGTAGCTGGAGGTCCAGAAGCGTTTGTGCAAATCATTGTGCGTCTCGAAGACACGATCTTTGCCGACAATCAGATTTGCCAGTTGCTCGCCGAAGGGCATCGTCAGCAAGAATGACCCACCCGATTGCACACCAAAATTTGGCGAGATGAACACCATACCGGCGATTTCTTTTGACAGGACTGGATCACTGGCCGCCCAGGTTGCCAGGCCGCCACCGGTGGATACGCCGACAACGATCACCTTTTCACCAATCATTTTGCCGATTGCGAGTGCCTCGGCCATATCGTTGACCCAGTCATTGACGGTGGCGTTTGCCAGCGCTGCGCCATCCTGACCGTGCCCGTTGAGACGCGTCAGATAAAGGTTTGCACCGAGCGCTGCTGCGACCTTGTCCGGCACGGGACGTGTTTCATTCTTGGACGCAGAAAATCCGTGCACATAGACAATAGCCAGTGGGGTCTTGGCCTTTGAGGCAGGAAACGCCCAGATGATTTCCTTCTGCAAATTGTCATGAATGCCCTGAACGGACGCCTCCGAGCTTGCCAGATAGGCGTCGGGATCAGTGCCGATTTGTTTTGAATCAAAGCTTACGACAGTATCTGTTTTCACGCGCGGCCCGAACAGAAACGCTGCACCAGCAGCGATGACCAGAAATACAACACCATAAAGCATCTTGCGCAATTTCCCCTCCCAAGGATGTCCACACCAAGACCTATCGAACGGGAAAATATTTGCAAGCTGGCTATTTTGAAAGCGGCTTCAGCGGCTTGTCTGCACCGGTCCCTTTGGCAACAAGCCAAAAATAGAGCGCGTGAGGCAACATGCTGACAAGGCGCAGCGGCCACGCCAAACGTCGCGGATAGCGGATTTCAAACCCGCCGCGCTCCAGCCCGTCGGCGTACCGCTTTGCTGCGTCCCCGGTCTCCATCAAGCCCGGCATCGCAAAGTCGTTCTTTTTCGTCAGTTCGGACACCACAAATCCGGGATTGCAGATTTGAATGCGGATGTTCATGCGGTCGAGATCAAACTTCAGGCTTTGCGCCATCGAGTTCAACGCAGCTTTTGATGCGCCATAGGCGGCGGCAGTAGGCAAGCCACCATATGATGTCACCGAGCCGGTTATCGCGATCTGCCCGCGCCCGTTTTTGGTCATGTGCGCAATTGCTGGAATAAGGCCATTGACCGCGCCATGGAAATTCACGTCGAACGTCTTGCGAAAAGCTTCTGCCGATAGCGCGTCGCCATTCAACGGGATGTAATTGCCGGCGTTGAACACGGCCAATGCCACTGGCCCAAGGTCCTGCACAATTCTCGCCATCGTCTTGGCGACGTCGTCTTCACTTGTTACATCACACGGATAAGCAAAAATGTTCTTGCCAAGGTCAGGGTTCTCCACTGTGGATGCATGGAAATGATCAAAATTGCGCGCTGATATCGCAACCTTATAGCCGCGCCGCGCCAATTCCTGCGCCAAGGCAAGCCCAATACCTGATGAGCCGCCGGTAATCCATGCGCAGCCATCGGCAGGTAACGCGCGATAGACGGTCATCGACCGAAGAAATCACTGAAAAGCTGGCGGTAAGAACCGGTCAACCGCAACGGCGCATCCGTTACTGCAAAGCATATGCACGCGCGGCCGTCTTCGGCAATCGGACGGTGATTGACATTCTCATCAGCCAGCGAAATATCGCCGCGACCATAGCGCCCGTTGGCGTCTGAGAAAGCTCCATCCAATACCAGCGTGAGTTCTGAGCCTTCGTGGGTGTGAGACGGCATTTTCCGTCCGGCCTTGATCCAAAGCATGGTTGCTTCGCAGCCATCAATCTCGCCAAGCGAAAACTCGCGATAGCCCGGCATCTTGGTCTTCCAAGGAATTGTATCAACATCGAACCCGATAAGGTCTTGCAACACGGAGGGAAAAATTCCATCAACGGACTTGGCAGAACTGACGTGAAGTGGCGCTGCTCCAAAAATATTGCCAAGCCTGATATCGCGGTCGTGAAGTGGCGACGGCTCTAACGCCTCAAGCGCATCACCTGCAACACATTCAAGAGCATCGACAAACGCGCGCCGTTCAGGGCGCAACACCAAGTGTGCCGCAACAAGCACGCGCACCGGCTCCGGCAATGCACCGCCCGCATAGCGCGCCATAAGCCCGTCAAGGCATTCAATATCTGCAGATCGCATCAGCGGTCCTTAAGTCGATGTTACTCTTATTAGTCGATACGCCGTAATTTTCCGTCCGGATTAGCGAGTTAAGAGATATTTTCACGCCAAACTACACAAAGCACCTAAATTTTTCCCCAAAACGACGCCGCTTTGCCGCAGATCGCCTTGCGAAAGCACTCACGTCTTTCTACCCTCAGGCAAGATTTGGCAAGAACAGCTCCCAAGAACAATTCCAAGGACAATTTCATGACGTCTGTGATCGACCTGATCGGCAACACACCGCTGATAGCGCTCAAGAAGGCGTCGGAAATCACTGGCTGCACAATTTTGGGCAAAGCCGAGTTCATGAACCCCGGCCAATCGGTCAAGGACAGGGCCGGCTTGTTCATCATCCGTGACGCTGAACGGCGCGGCCTCTTGAAGCCCGGCGGCACCATCGTTGAAGGCACGGCAGGAAACACCGGCATCGGCTTGACACTGGTCGCCAAGGCGCTCGGTTACAAGACCGTCATTGTCATTCCAGACACGCAGAGTCAGGAAAAGAAGGACGCGCTGCGCCTCATGGGTGCGGAGTTGATTGAAGTTCCGGCCGTTCCGTACAAAAACCCGAACAATTACGTCAAACTATCCGGTCGTCTGGCCGCACAGCTTGCAAAATCTGAAGTTCGCGGCGCGATTTGGGCCAACCAGTTCGACAATGTCTCCAACCGCGAAGGACATGCTGCAACAACAGCGCAGGAAATCTGGGCACAAACGGATGGCAAGGTCGACGGGTTTGTCGCTGCTGTGGGAACCGGTGGAACGCTGGCAGGTGTTGCCGAAGGCCTTAGGGCCAAGAACAACGCGGTCAAAATTGCCCTCGCTGACCCGGACGGTGCCGCGTTGCACAGTTTTTACACCAACGGCGAACTTAAAATGACTGGGTCGTCCATTACAGAAGGCATCGGGCAAGGCCGCATCACTGCCAATCTGGACGGATTTAAGCCGGATATTTCATTTAACGTTCCGGACGCCGAGGCACTGCCGATTGTCTTTGATCTGGTGCAGGAAGAAGGCCTGATCCTCGGTGGTTCCTCCGGCATCAACATCGCCGGTGCGATCCGGCTGGCACGCGAGCTCGGACCCGGGCATACCATCGTGACCATTCTGTGCGATCTGGGCACACGCTACCAATCCAAACTCTTCAACCCGGAATTCTTGCGC
>JANPEK010000070.1:0-3634 GCA_031422915.1 Phyllobacteriaceae bacterium
CAATTGCAGGGTGCGGATGCGATCTATTTTGACATCGGCGTGGACCAACCGATATTGGATCATGCCCGGCGTGAAGCAGCGCGATTTTTGCTGGAACGCGCGCCTTCAGTGCCAATGCAACAGACAGCTGAAGCGATTGAAGCAGCGATAGACAAAGGCGAGCACATCGTACTGGTTCGAGTTGGCGGTCATGTTCGCAAGACTGCAGTTGATTTGCTTGCTGCCCACTTGTCATCAACGGGTATCGCTTTGCACAAAAGCGATGGACAGCCGCTGAAGGTCGTCGCGCGCCGTAACCTGGCGCTGCGAGCAGGTCAGAAACGCGAGGCCATGAACGCAACGCTGAATGCCTGATTGGTCTACGCCGACCGGCCATCTTGTGCTATCGATTTTGTCAATGGCAGCATGGGATTGCGACGGATGCGAAGCGAACTGGCGATTTACTCCCTTGACACCGCCGTTGTCCGAACAGTCTTGCAGACAGACGATCATATTGAAGCGCCCAATTGGTCGCGCGACGGCTCTTTCCTTGTCATCAATGGCGGCGGCAGTCTTTACCGGGTGGCGCTCAGCAAGCCGGACATGGTGAAGATCGATACGGGTTTTGCGACCCGCTGCAACAATGACCATGGCATTTCGCCGAATGGCACGATGCTGGTCATCAGCGATTCTGACGAAGTGAAAGAAAGTCGGATTTACACGCTGCCAATCGGCGGTGGAACGCCTCGTCTGGTGCAAGCGCTATCGCCTTCCTATTGGCACGGCTGGTCACCCGACGGGAAGACTTTGGCCTATGTCGCCAAGCGCAGCGGTGCTTTCCAAGTCTACTCCTGCCCGGTCGGGGGCGGTAATGAAACGCAGGTCAGCTTCGATTTCGACCATTGCGACGGGCCGGACTACTCGCCGGATGGCAAGTGGATCTGGTTCAATGGCGAGAAGGCCGGATCTGTCCAGCTTTGGCGTGTGCATCCGGATGGAACTGGGCTGGAGCAGATGACAGATGATGAGCGTGTCAACTGGTTTCCACACCCTTCGCCGGATGGGAGGCACATTTTGTATCTCGCTTATGAGGGCGGAACGACAGGTCACCCCTCAGACAGGCGCGTCGAATTGCGGCTGATGCCAGCTTCCGGTGGCGCGGCGCGGGTGTTGCTCATGCTGAATGGCGGACAAGGCACAATCAATGTTCCCTGCTGGTCGCCGGACAGCCGGGAGTTTGCATTTGTCCGGTATGAACCAATCAAGATTTGAGCAAAGCGCCTTATTCTTTCTACCAGCAGACAAATCCGCCATCGACGATCAGGTCGTGTCCGGTGATGAAACTTGCCGCGTCGCTTGCCAGAAATACAGCGGGACCGGCCATTTCCTCCGGTTCGGCAATGCGCTGCATTGGCGTTCCGGCGGCAAATTCTTTCAGTTGGTCGGCGACTTCCGGGCGCTTGTTCATGGGCGTCAGCGTATAGCCCGGGCTGATGACATTGACGCGCACATTGCGGTCAGCCCATTCCATCGCGAAGCTTTTCGACATGTGGATGACGGCTGCCTTGGATGAATTGTAATGCGCCTGATTGAGGCCGCGGTTGACGATGGTGCCGGACATTGAGGCAATGTTGATGATCGCGCCACGCTTGCGCGGCAACATCACCTTGGCTTCCGCCTGACAGGAGAGAAACACACCGGTGACATTGACGTCGTAGAGGTTTTGCCATTGGGCAATACTCATCTCTTCGCTTGGCGCCGAGTTGGCAATGCCGGCGTTGTTCACGGCAATTTCCAACGGGCCGAGGTCGCGTTCGATTTGTGACACTGCGAAGGCGACTGCGTCCGGCTCGTTGACTGAGCCTTCCAACACCAACGCCCGGCGACCGAGGTTGCGCACAGCGTCTGCCGTAACATCCAGCCCGCCTTTGGAATTGTGGCCGAAACAGGCAATATCCGCGCCCGCTTCGGCAAGGCCAATGGCAATGGACTGGCCGATGCCGGAGCCCGCGCCGGTGACCAGCGCCACGCGTCCGCTGAGGTCAAATGCTTTCATTGTGTCATTCCTCCGTTTTGATTTACGTTCCAAAAGAGCGTTTTGCAGCATGGCTTTCCAGCGACGAGGGAATGGACAATCGTGCTGTGGTAATCGTGAGCGTTCGCACTATCGCGAGCCGATGTTGAGACTTGCTCCAATTGTCCGGTTGTTTTCCCTCTTCGGGCGCAATAACCATTACCCATCATTGTCCAGTAGCACCTGAAAGGCGACATAACTTCTTCCAAACGGCGGATATTTTATCCGCGAGGGTCCCATGCTTGGCATTACCATTTTGGAATCCGCTACTTTGCGCTGCCTCCAGCAACTACAAAATATGCCTGCGCAATTTTTCGGAGATAAAATTGCGGTAGCGGAATTGGTCAGCTGCTCTGGAATGATCGTGCCAATCCTGTTGCAGGCGTCGACTGACGTAGTGGAAAAGGTGGATGCCGGGCCGATGACTGCCCAGACGGCGGGCATTTGCAGCGGGAGCAGAACGTGGCGGCGGTTCGGGCGTGATTGTTTAGGCTGCCTTGTTTCGGCTTTGATATGGTACGGCGAACGGCACCCGCCTTCGCCAAGGCTCGAATTTGGCCAAGTCTGGGTCGTCTGGACAAGCCCGACGATGACGAAATTTTGGGAATTTTGTTGTAATTACAATCGCTTGCAAGCGCCAAGACCGGGGACAGTTGCCTTTTAGAGGCAACTGTCCCCGGGTTTCTACCGGAATGCTTCGACCGCAAAATAATGCACGTCTTTCAGTATGGAATCGATCGGATGGATTTCCTTTCGCCGGTATCCGGGAGGCGGGCCGGGGCGGAAGGGGCTGATGCGGGTTGGTTTGTAAGCGGCTTTGGATGAAAGAATCTGATCGCGGCGGGCCTTCCATCTGGCGAGGCGGCGGGCTTGGCGGGGGAGATCGTTCAACGCATGGCGCATGGCGCGCAGGCGGTTGAAGAGGAGTGTGGCGTTGATGGGTTGGGCTGCGAAGATGGCCTGATGATGGGCGAGTGATGCGTTGGAGGTTAGGACTTCGTGCATTGATCCGGCGTTGAGTTCGTTTTCCCAAGCCGCTTGGTCGAAATGTTTGAGCGGGTCGATGAGTTGGAACGACGGCGCGTGTGATGCGGTGGCGGATGCGTGGGATGCAAAGAATGCCGGGAGCGGGCGGGACGGGCGGAATTTGATGATGATGCCCCGTGCTGCGATGACGATGAGGCGGCGGATGGCGGATTCTGCCGGGCGCAGGATGAGGAGGATGGCTGCGTAGAGGTGGCGTGGGAGGGTGAAGGTGGTGCTGGAGTTTGCGTTTGCATTGCCCTGGTCCAGCGGCAGTCCCCTCTCCGTCGGCTCCGCCGACACCTCTCCCCGCAAGCGGGGCGCGGTTTAAGCCGCGGGGGTGGGGTTAAACACGCCCCCCGTGCGGGGAGGGGTGTCGCGGGCGCAGCCCGTGACGGAGAGGGGACTGCTGCCGGAGCCGACATCATGTAGCCTCCCCCGCAGCATCGCAAACAGCTCGGCGATGATGCCTAAAAGCAGTGCGTGGTTGCGGGTGATGGCCATTTCCCAGTTCACTTGCTGCGTCTTCCCTTGTTGAACACGACGGGGATTATCAGG
>JANPEK010000071.1:0-2945 GCA_031422915.1 Phyllobacteriaceae bacterium
GGGAGACAGTGCATGAAGAGCGCATCTTTTGCTGCATGGCGCATCAGGTCGTCGTTGACCTGATACGGCAGGAACACATTATGGCCGCGGGCCTTGGCTTCCTGGCCCATGGAAACCCAGCAGTCCGTAACGATACAATCAACGCCAGTGACTGAGGCAATCGGGTCAGAGCTGATTTTGACGCTTGCGCCATGATCACGCGCCCATTGCATGTAGCGCTCCTGTGGCTCGGAGCCCTGGGGAACCGCAACATTGAGATTGAAGCCGAAGCGGGCAGCACCTTCCGCCAATGAATGCAGGACATTGTTGCCGTCTCCGGACCAAGCGAAGGTCTTGCCTTTGACCGGGCCGCGATGCTCCTCGTAGGTCATGATGTCAGCCATGATCTGGCACGGATGTGTATCATCGGTCAGGCCGTTGATAACCGGAACTGTCGCGTATTCCGCGAGTTCCATCATGCGAGCGTGGTTGGTGGTGCGGATCATGATGATATCGACATAGCGCGACAGCACCTTGGCTGTGTCGGCAATGGACTCTGAGCGGCCGAGCTGCATTTCCGAACCGGTCAACATGATGGTCTCGCCGCCGAGCTGGCGCATGCCGACATCGAACGACACGCGGGTGCGGGTTGAAGGCTTGTCGAAAATCATTGCCAGCACTTTGCCTTCAAACGGGCGTTCGGGCTTTCCGGACTTTTGCAAGGTTTTGAGACGATTGGCATCGTCCATCATCACGCGCAAGTCATGCGCAGAGACCGCAGAGAGATCAGTAAAGTGGCGGACGGATTTCGGTGTCATTTGTCTTTCAGCCAGCCTTGCGGTGTGCAGCGGCCCTGATTTCCTGCGCAACCGTTTCGATACCGGACAGCCCGAGGCGGACTTCGTCAGCGGTGACGGTAAGCGGTGGCAGGATGCGTAGCGCATTGTCTCCGGCGACTACGGTCAGGATGTTGTGGTCGCGCAGGCGGTTCATCACTTCGACGTTCGAGGCTACGCATTTAAGACCGCACAGCAGACCGAGACCACGCACTTCAGAGAATACATCCGGATAACGGTCGACAATTGCGGCGAGACCTTGCTTGAACTGTAGCGAGATGTCGCGGACGTGCTGAAGGAAGTCCGGGTCAGCAATGACCTGCATCACAGCGTTGCCGACGGACATGGCGAGCGGGTTGCCGCCGTAGGTGGTGCCATGCGTGCCAGGTGTCATGCCTTTGGCCGCCTCGTCTGTTGCAAGGCAGGCGCCGAGCGGAAAGCCGCCACCGATGCCCTTGGCAACAGCCAGAATATCGGGGGTTATACCTGCCCACTCGTGGGCGAAAAGCTTTCCTGTGCGACCGGAGCCGCATTGCACTTCGTCGAAAATCAGCAACAGGCCATTGTCATCGCAAATTTGGCGCAGTGCCCGCAGGGTTTCAACTTCCAGCGGGCGGATGCCGCCCTCGCCTTGCACCGGTTCGACCAAAATTGCTGCGGTGTTGTCGTTGATTGCAGCCTTCACGGCTTCCAGGTCGCCGAACGGAACCTGGTCGAAGCCCTCAACCTTTGGGCCGAAGCCCTCGAGATATTTTGCCTGTCCGCCGGCGGCAATAGTTGCCAGCGTACGGCCATGGAAAGCGCCTTCCATGGTGATGATGCGGAACCTGTCAGGATTGCCGGAGACAAACTGATATCGGCGGGCGGTTTTGATCGCACATTCGAGCGCTTCAGCACCGGAATTGGTAAAGAACACTTTGTCAGCGAAACTTGCCGACGTCAGCCGGTCGGCGAGCTCCTCCTGGCCCGGGACTTCGTAGAGGTTTGATACATGCCAGAGGTTTTCGGCCTGCGTCTTCAGTGCTTCGACAAGTTTCGGGTGCGAGTGGCCAAGCGAATTGACGGCGATGCCAGCCGCAAAATCAAGATAACGGTTGCCTTTTTCGTCGATCAACCACACGCCCTCACCCTTGACAAAGCGGAGTTTGGCACGGGCGAAGGTTTGATAAAGTGTTGAATTTGCTACGTTCATGGTCTTGCTGAAAGCCTGTCAGAAGATGCTGGCCAATGGGCCAGAAATGCCAAAAAACAAAAGACCGCCAACAGCGGCGGCCCATTGAAATCAATATCGTGTTTCCGTGCCGCAAAGTCAACAAACAGCACGAGTAGAGAAAACTTGATGCCATCGAGCGCAATTTTCTCACCTAACGGAAGCTATTTGATCGGTCTTGCGACAACTTGGGGAAAACTCCGAAAAGCTCTTTGTGTTGCATTTCGGACTCTTGTCAGCGAGTCGTCAATAATTGTAGTTTCGATCCAACAAAAACTATATATCGCGTGGCGGTCCCAGTCCTCTTGCAGATGTTGTGTGTCCCAATCGGTGCGCCCGGTTGGCGCAGGGGGATTCAAGACTGCTCACAGCCGGAGATTGATTGAATGAACTGGACTGATGAAAGAGTGGAATTGCTTCGCCGATTGTGGAGCGAAGGGCTGAGTGCAAGTCAGATTGCCGCGCAAATCGGTGGTGTCAGCCGCAACGCGGTGATCGGCAAAGTGCACCGGTTGAAATTGTCCGGCCGTGGGAAACAGACGTCTGCGCAGCCTCGGGCAAAGAAGCCAGCTCAAGCGGCACAGTCTGTGCGACCAACTTCATCTGGTCGCACCACGTCTTCCAGCGGCTCGTCACGGATCAGCAGCCACACGCACGCCGTTGGTGCCACGGCGCTGAAGGCTGATTATCAGGTGCAGGCGATCGCAGCGACTGTGTTGGAGTTCGCACCTGCTTTAACGCCGCCGGTATCCAAGGCGCTGAAGCTGGTCGAACTTTCCGAGCGGACATGCAAATGGCCGATTGGTGATCCGCTTGCGGTTGATTTCAACTTCTGTGGCAATGATTCAGGTGATGCCGGCCCGTACTGCCAATTTCACGCAAAGATGGCCTATCAGCCCGCCTCTGATCGTCGTCGCGCA
>JANPEK010000072.1:0-4487 GCA_031422915.1 Phyllobacteriaceae bacterium
CGTCGGCAAGCTGACCTACAAGACGATATTCGGCCCCGTGCTGGCAGGCCTGACACAAACGCCATCGGCAAAATACGTCTACATGCTCGAAGAATCGACCATGAAGATGAAAAACGTCGCCGAAATCGCGCTGGTGATGGACGCCTCCGGCTCGATGTCTGACACAACGCTTTCCGGCAGCACGCGCATGGCGCTGCTGAAAACTGCCTCCAAGGACCTGGTCAAGGACCTGATCGCGGAAGGCGTAAAAATCACCAACTCGTCGACAGCGGTCAAGTTCTCGGTCGTGCCGTTCTCGGCCTCGGTGAACGTTGGAGCTGACAAGAAGACCGAGACCTGGATGGACCAGAACGGCATTTCGCCGATTCATCACGAGAACCTCAACTGGGGCACGATGAACACTGCGGCAACGCCATGGAAGTCCATTGGTGCCAACAACGCCAAGCTCAATTCTGCAGGTGTGCCGCTCTCCCGGTTCTCGATCCTCGACAATTTGAGGTTTGCCAATGGCGGCTCCGAAAGCACAGCGGCAATCGCATCAAGCTGCAAGGTCTGGAAGACCGGCACCGGCACCACTTCCGGCACGGCAACGGACGCGAACTGTGCCGTCAAGGACCGTACGGGCACATTGACCTACCTTTATCCCAGCAAGGCTGCCGACCGTACAACGATGTCGACGGCAATGGGTGTCACAGCAGCGTCGCTTGTCGAAAAATATGTCTGGAAGGGCTGCGTGGAAACACGCCCCTACCCGTACAATCTGAACGACGCGGCACCGACGACTTCGGCACCGGGAACGTATTTTGTGCCGATGCTGGCTCTCGATGAGTATAACAACGACCGCTATGGCGTAACGTCAAACTCCTCGACATCCGGCAGCACCGCTGGCGACTCTGGTTCGCTGAACAATTGGTGGCCCGACACTGCGCCGGCGAACACCCGCACAGTAACAGATACCAGCTACAACTACTATACGTCCGCTTCGACGCCGACCGCCGGGTGGAAAACCTCAACCGGTCGCAACCGTCAGGCTGACGCCACGAAATACTTCAATGAGACGCCCTACCTTTTGGGCTCCACATCGAGTGCCTCTTCAACGAGCAGCTCCAACGTCCGCAAGGGCCAGTGGCACTATTTCAAGGCAGACACAGGCGTGAATGCAAGCTGCACCACCACGCCAATCACTCCGCTCACCGGCACAGAAGCAACAGTGGTGAGTGCCATTGACGCGATGCAGCCGACCGGCAACACCAACGTGACCGAAGGGCTTGCTTGGGGCTGGCGCACGGTTTCGCAAGGTGCACCTTTCACTGATGGCGTTGCCGACACCAACAAGGCCGTGGACAAGGTCATCATCGTCTTCACCGATGGTGCGAACACCTACGCCTCCATGAACTCCAACGCTGATTATGCGTCAACCATCTCAACCTATGCCGCATACGGCTACACAGGCTGGGCCAACAATCTGGGTATGCCGAACAACACGGCAACCGGAACTGCAACGTCGTCATCCAACAAGGCGCGCATATTCCAAGGGACGACCCTGTCGCCGACCCAATCAAACTACGGGTCTAACTATTCGACGGCGATGATCACGCAGATGGGCGAACTGTGCACGAACGTCAAAGCCACCGACAAGATCTTGCTGATGACAGTCGCGCTGGATCTGGACAAGACCATCACTTCGGAGAACCAGATGATCGAAGCACTGAAATCCTGCTCGGGCGACTCCCGCACCCGCAAGACTTCAACTGGCGTGAAAGAAAAGATGTTCTGGAACGCCTGCACACGCACCGTGTCCGACGGCTCCTGCACGACGCTGGATGACACGTTCAAGCAGATCAAGGATGAGCTGTCGAACCTGCGGTTTGTCGGGTAAGACAAGTCAGTTGAACGAACCAAGTCAGTATGAGGGCGCGGATGGCAACATCCGCGCCTTTGCCGTTTTACTCGGCGGCGGACTGTTTGTGCGCGGCTGATCCTGCATCACGGTCGGACTTCAGTGAGCGGGGCGGGGCGGCCTTGGTGCTTGTGACATGGCGGACACCGGCATCTGTCAGCATGGCTTGCGTTTCATCTGTTTCAGCGCCAAGCCCGACAAACGAGACGGCCTCCGTCTTGGCTCTGGAAACCAGCGAGCGCAACAGATCGACCGACGCGTCATTGCTGAACTCGCTTGCGGCGGCAAGAACATAGGCCAATGGCAACTTGGCGCGGGCCTTGCGGATCGCCAGCGACGCTAGGTCTCCCGACACAGCGAACTTGACGCCCGTTGCGACAATTTTGTCCAAGGCGTCGCGTTGCAAGGCAACCGTTCCGGTCATCTTTGCAGGGATCGAGAAAATCAGCGACTTGGAAAGATTCGGACGGGCGTTGATGGCAGAGACGAGATGCTTGACCTTCGCGGGATCTGCCAGAAACTCCGCCGTCAAGCCGCAGATGACCGGCGTTGGCTGAGCGTTCTTGTCCTCAAGCTGTTCGCAAACGCGCATGGCGTGCGCGATCAGCTGGTCGCAGAATTCCGCCCGGTCGAAGGTTTCCGGCAGCTTCTCGTCGGCAACGAAGTTTTGCCCCGCAATCTTGCCGAACGCGATATAGGCGACGGGAGCAGCGCCGGGCATGGCGAGGACCGGCTGAAGCGTCAGTGAAAATGGCTCGGCCTCTACACGCTTTCTTGTGCCTTTTTCAGCTGTTTTGTGTTCGCGGGCCAGCCTTTCCGGCAGCGCAAACCGGGTTTTCGCCCGCTCGGCCTTCAACGGGCTGTGGGTTTTTGCAGGCGGAGTTTGCGCAACGACAATTGCTGCGGCGGGGTCTTCTTGCGCAGAAAAGCTGCGGTTGGGAGATGGGCTTTGCGGCAGGGCGGCGAACGGAGTGTCACCCTTTGACAGCATCGTCACGCGGGTCTGCGCGATGTCGTTTCGCTTCTCAAGGCGGTAAACGGCGTCTTCAAATCTGGCGGCAAGCTGCGCATGCGCTTTCTTGATCTGGACGAGCTTGGCATAGGAAGCCACAGCAACGCCAGCCGCAGGCACGGCAATCGCCAGCGCAATCACTGCAATCCAGTAGGAAATATCAGCACCTGGCCGCAACGCTGCAACGAT
Source organism: Phyllobacteriaceae bacterium (assembly GCA_031422915.1). Lineage (GTDB taxonomy): Bacteria > Pseudomonadota > Alphaproteobacteria > Rhizobiales > Rhizobiaceae > JANMEX01. The sequence continues at coordinate 3,102 of JANPEK010000072.1, forward strand.
GCCTGCGCAAACGATGGCGAATGAAAAGAGCAGCAAAAACCGTTTCATCACACCTGACGCTCCGCATACGCATGGTTACCAATCGGTTTAAATATTGCACGCACTTCGCGCGCCGCCAAGCAAAAGCTGATGACAAGGTGAACATGCTCAGATAATCGGATCGCGCAATCAGATGCGGGGCCGGACAACCGATGAACGTCATAAAATCACTCGACGACCTTGCGGATCGCTATGACGTCATTCTGTCTGATGTCTGGGGCGTTGTGCACAATGGCGAGCGGGCGTTTCCTGCCGCCGCTGCCGCGCTGACGAGGGCGCGCGAGGCCGGCAAACGCGTCATTCTCATCACCAATTCGCCCCGCCCGCGCGACGGCGTGATTTTGCAGCTCGGCGCACTTGGCGTTCCTGCGGAAGCTTATGACGCCGTGGTGACATCCGGCGACGTGACACGCATCCTGATTGAGGAGGCACCGCGCCGGGTGTTCCACATCGGCGGCGAGCGCGATCTGCCGCTCTATGACGGCACACATGCGGAATTGGTCGAAGAGCAGGAGGCGCAGGTGATTGTCTGCACTGGTCTTTTTGATGATGAGAACGAAACGCCGGACGACTATGTCGAACTTTTGGCACGCCTTCGCTCGCGCAACCTGCCGATGATCTGTGCCAACCCGGATATTGTGGTTGAACGCGGCGAACGGATGATCTGGTGCGCCGGAGCGCTGGCACGCGACTATGGCCTCTTGGGTGGACGCACGCTCGTTGCCGGCAAACCGCACGCGCCTATCTATAAGGCGGCGATGAAGGAGGCCGATTTGCTCAATGGCGCGCCGGTGGACAAAAGCCGCGTTGTCGCGGTGGGCGACGGATTGCTGACGGATGTCAAAGGCGCGGTCAACAACGGGTTTGGCTTGCTCTACATTTCATCAGGCATTCACGCCAAAGAGTATGGCGAGCACGGCAGGCCGGACCATGACAGGCTGGAAGCATGGCTGAAAGGCCACGGCGTCGCGCCAGTCGCCGTCATGCCTTGGCTGGTGTAAGCACAATGCCGGGCGTGTTCCGCTTTAACAGGCTGGCAAATATTCCCCCGCAGATGAAGGGCGGCGTGGTCGCAATCGGCAATTTCGACGGTGTCCATCTCGGGCACCAGGCGATTCTGGCAGTGTTGCAGCAACGCGGCCTCGAGTCTGGGCTGCCGACGGCGATCGTCTGCTTTGAGCCGCATCCGCGGGAGTATTTCGCAATAGCCGATGCGCCGGCGCGGCTGATGCGGCTCCGGGACAAGGCCGAGCGAATGGCGGAAGCCGGCGTTTCGGAATTGAGGGTCCTGCGATTCGACGCGGGACTCAGCCGCTGGGATGCCGGGACATTCATTGAGCGCGTGCT
>JANPEK010000073.1:0-8743 GCA_031422915.1 Phyllobacteriaceae bacterium
ATTTCGACGAAGACGCTTGGGAAAACGAGTTCAACGCGGCCGGATCGATGCACGAAGTCCAACCTTTGGACGCATCACGCGCGCACCACCACCACGCCACTCTCGCAGCTACCCCCATAAACGCCACCCTCCTCTTCAACCGTCTGCGCGCCATGCGCTACGCGCTCAACGACTTGCCCCGCCAAGCCCGCCGCCTCGCCAGATGGCGCGCCCGCCGCGACGAAATCCTTTCCTCCAAAGCCCCTTACAAACCAACCCGCATCAGCCCCTTCCGCCCCGGACCACCACCGGGCTACCGCCGAAGGGACATCCACCCCGTCGATTCCGTACTGAAAGACGTGCATTATTTCGCCGTCGAAGCGTTCAGGTGGAAACCCGGGGACAGTTTCCACTGAAAGGCAACTGTCCCCGAACTTGGCGCTCGCAAGTAGCTGTAAATATTATAAACTCCCCAACTTTCGTCGTCGTCTGGCTTGTCCCGACGACGCGGACTTGACTTGGCCAGCGTTCGCTTGGCCTATGCAGGAGCCTGAATTGTCCGCGAAACGCAAAAGGAACGAACCGCCATGCCCCACCCTGCACTTCATGAAAACGCCGTCGCTGTAATCACCGGCGGTGCCTCCGGCATCGGTTTGGCCGCCACAAAGGCTTTTGCCAAGTTGGGCATGAAGGTTTGCATCGCCGATCTCGGCGCGGACCGGCTGGCCAGCGCTGCCGCGTCAATCGCAGTCGTGGCAGATAATGGCGCGAACGCGGTTCAAACTGTCGAAACCGATGTCTCAAAGCTTGATGACCTCAGACGCCTGCACGACAGCGTCACCGACCGCTTCGGCTCTGTGAATGTGCTGATGAACAACGCGGGCATCGGCCTTGGCAGCACACTGTCCGGCCCGCTCGATGCTTGGCAGCGCACGCTTGAGGTCAACCTGTGGGGCGTTATCCACGGCACGCGGACATTTCTGCCGGGCATGATTGCACATGGCCAGCCCGGCCTCATCATCAACACCGGATCCAAACAAGGCATCACCACGCCGCCCGGCGACACCGCCTACAACATCTCAAAGGCTGGCGTGAAGGTGTTCACGGAAGCCTTGGCACACGAGCTGCGCAACACCGAAGGCGCGAAAATCGCCGCGCATCTCCTGATCCCGGGCTTCGTTTTCACCGGCATGACCCGCAGTGACCGCACGGAAAAACCGGCTGCCGCCTGGACACCGGAACAGACAATCGCCTTCATGCTCGACAGCATCGGCAACGGCGATTTCTACATTCTTTGCCCCGACAACGATGTTCCCCGCGCGCTCGACGAGCGCCGCATTCTTTGGGCTGCGCAAGACATCACCGAAAACCGCCCGCCGCTGTCTCGCTGGCATCCCGATTATGCCGACGCCTTCAGGGCATTCGCGAAACGCGATTGACTGCTCGTCCAATGCAACACTGCAATTCTAACCGGCCTTTGGCCCACCTCACCATTTTCAAAAGCAAACGCCAGTTTGCAGAAAAATGGTGCCCCCGACATGATTCGAACACGCGACCCCCTGATTACAAATCAGGTGCTCTACCAACTGAGCTACAAGGGCAGTGAGGTGCCGATAGCACAGGGTCTCGCACAGGAAAACAGTTTTTCGTCGCGGGGTTCGAGAAATTTGTAATGTTTGACGGCCATACTATCGCTGGCCGCACCGGAGCCAACAGCATGCAGACTGCCATTGCCTTCATATCGTCCGAGACTGCCGAAGCGACATCGGCGGCAAAACATCTGGCTGCGCTCTACGGCAACGAAAAGCCGGAGGATGCAAATGTCATCGTTGCCCTTGGCGGCGATGGTTTCATGCTGCAAATGCTGCACCGTTTCATGAATTCCGGTAAACTCATCTTCGGGATGAACCGTGGCTCGGTCGGCTTTCTGATGAATGAGTTCCGCGACATTGGCCTGATCGAGCGCATTGAACGCGCGACGCCGGAAACCATCCGCCCGCTGGAAATGATCGCGCAGGATGCAAACGGCAAGGCCTTCAAAGCCAACGCCATAAACGAAGTCTCGCTGCTTCGGCAATCCTATCAAGCCGCCAAGCTGCGCATCATGGTTGATGGCAAGGAACGGTTGGACGAGCTGATCTGCGATGGCGTGATGCTGGCAACGCCTGCCGGGTCCACCGCTTACAATCTCTCGGCCCAAGGCCCGATCCTGCCGCTTGATGCCCCTCTTCTGGCGCTTACCCCGGTCAGCGCCTTCCGCCCCCGCCGCTGGCGCGGCGCGCTTTTGCCAAACCAATCAGTGGTCGACATCGAAATTCTCGAACCACAAAAGCGCCCGGTCAACGCGGTTGCCGACCACAATGAAGTGAAATCAGTCGTGCATGTTTCGGTCCGGCAATCTGACACATCAACCGTGACATTGATGTTCGATGAGAGCCATTCATGGGATGAGCGGATACTGGCCGAACAATTCCGGTATTGAACACCTGAGTGTGCGGTGCCCGAACGCGCCAATTTGTGCAGACACAAATAACTGCAGTTGCAGCATCTGAAAAAGCGACTTGGAGCACCAACACTTGGACCGGATCACATTTGTCACGGTGTGCACAAACAGCCACCTCGCCTATGCAATCACACTTGCGCGGTCGCTGAGGGCCGCATTGCCGGGTGCCAAGCTTGTCACTTACATTACGGACAAATTCGACAAGGTAATCCTCCCCGATCTTGAGGAAATTGAATTCGTTGCTGCAGAAGCCATAGGCATCGAAGGCTTTGACGACATGGCCGGAAGATACAACGCGTTCGAGTTTTCAACAGCCCTGAAGGCCCCCTGCATTCTACACGCACTGGAAAAGCGCGGTGCGGTTTCCGTGGTGTATCTTGATTCAGACACGCTGGTGCTGGGCCCGCTTGATGCTGTTTCCAAAGCGCTTGCCCAAGGCTATGACTGCATCTTGACGCCGCACATTACATCGCCGACACACGAGGGTGAGGTTCCGACTGACCGGGCTTACCTCACCGCTGGCGTCTTCAACCTCGGTTTTGCCGCGTTCTCAAACCGCCCGCCAGCCATGGCCTTCCTGCGCTGGTGGTCACAAATGAAGCGCGAGGATTGCTCGGTCAACAAAACAGCGGGCGTCTTTGTCGATCAGACCTATTGCAATCTCGCCCCGGCCTTTATTGAGCGGCTGCATGTTTTGCGCGATCCCGGCTACAATCTCGCCTATTGGAATCTGGCGCAGCGGCCCGTCAGCTTCGACGAATTTGGTGTGGCATCAATAGGCGAACATCCGATCAGGCTTGTCCATTTCAGCGGCGCGGATTTTCGCATTCCCGAAGTCATATCGAGATACAACCTTGGTCTGAACCGCGACAACGCGGGCGCCTTCGCCATCGTGTTCGACAGATATGTTGCCGCAGTCGCCGCCAATGACGTCATTCATGAGGGCGGGTTCAGCTCAATCCCCTTCGCTTTCGGACGAGAGAAAGAGCCATTTCTTGAAGCGATTGAAGTCACAGCCGATGTCCCGGCATACGTCCCGGAGGCGTTGTCGCTTTATCATCGCGTCAAACAGTGGTTGGGCGTGCGATAACAAATCCACCCGCAACGCCGCCCGCGCGCATGCGTCACATCATGGTAGAAACCGGACCATGCGAAAAGGTTGACAATTTGTTCCCATGGCCTTAGTGGCAAGCCAAGCAGTGCACACCGCATGCTTTGCGCTGAAAATGCGTTCAACCTTTGGGCCTTCTGATGGCCCGTCGGGCACACCAATAAGACCTGACCCACCCGGATCCATTTCCCCTTGACCACATTCGCCGAACTCGGCTTGTCCGCTAAAGTCCTCGCCGCCGTCACAGACGCCGGTTACACCGAACCCACCCCCATTCAGGCCGGCGCCATTCCCCACGCCATCGCCGGCAAAGACGTGCTTGGCGTCGCCCAGACCGGCACCGGCAAAACCGCCGCCTTCGTGCTGCCAATGATCACGCGTCTTGAACGCGGCCGCGCCCGCGCCCGCATGCCGCGCACACTCATTCTTGAACCGACGCGCGAACTGGCCGCTCAGGTTGAAGAGAATTTCATCAAGTACGGCATCAACAACAAGCTGAGCGTCGCCCTTCTCATCGGCGGCGTGTCGTTTGACGACCAGAACCGCAAGCTCGAACGCGGCGTGGATGTTCTCATCGCCACACCGGGCCGCCTGCTCGATCACTTTGAACGCGGCAAGCTGTTGCTGACTGGCGTGGAAATCCTCGTCATCGACGAAGCCGACCGCATGCTCGACATGGGCTTCATCCCGGACATCGAGCGCATCTGCAAGATGATCCCGTTCAACCGCCAAACCTTGTTCTTCTCGGCCACGATGCCGCCTGAAATCACCAAACTGTCGGAACAGTTTCTGCAGGCACCCGTCCGCGTCGAAGTCTCCAAGGCCGCTTCAACTGCAAAGACCGTCATTCAACGGCTGGTGAAAGCCGGTTCCAAAGATTGGCAAAAACGCGCAGCATTGCGCGACCTGATCGTCTCCGAGCAAGCAGACATAAAAAATGCCATCATCTTCTGCAATCGCAAGGTCGATGTGTCCGAGCTGTTCCGCTCGCTCGCGCGGCATGAATTCTCCTGCGGTGCTTTGCATGGCGACATGGACCAGCGCTCGCGTATGACGATGTTGTCGAATTTCCGCGACGGCAAACTGCAATTGCTCGTGGCGTCCGACGTTGCCGCGCGCGGTCTCGATATTCCTGACGTGTCACACGTCTTCAACTTCGATGTGCCGATCCATGCCGAAGATTATGTTCACCGCATCGGCCGTACTGGCCGCGCGGGACGGTCCGGCAAGTCCTTCACACTCGTAGACAAGACCGACGCCAAATATCTGTCTGCCATCGAAAAGTTGATCAACGAAACCATCGAATGGCACGACGGCGACCTGTCAACGCTAGTCATTGACGAAAGCGCCGAGGAAGCACCGCGCCGTGGCCGTTCTGGCGACAAGGGTAAGGGCCGTGGCCGCCGCGACGGCAAGGATGGTGCAAAATCCGTTGCCAAGCCAGCCGAGCAAGAAGCGTCAGATCGCAAGCCACGCAAAACCCGCAGCGCCGCCAAGCCGGAAGCCGAAATGATCGAAGTGGCTACGGACCAACCCGACATCATCGCTCCGGCATTCGTGCCGGTCGAGCAACCGACCAGACAAACTGCGCGCCGCGACCATTCACGTCACGACAATGCCAACTCAGACAGCCCACGTTATGATGCTGCAAGGCAAGACTCGCCAAGGCAGGACTCGCCAAGGCAAGATTCGCCAAGGCAAGACGGCCCAAGACAGGACAACTACCGTCAGGACCACAGCCGTGGTGACAGTTCATCCCGCCGCGAGGAAGCCCGCGAAGCCCGCGCCAAACTCCCGCCCGAACAACGCCGTTACCGCGACGACCTCGGCCCCGCCCCGGTCGGTTTCGGCGACGAGGTCCCCGCGTTCATGATGATTGAGCCGAAGCTGGGGTGAGTTCCGGTTCTTACATTTTGGAGGGTGCTGCGAATTCAAGCAGCAGTGCCTTGGCAGTATCCAGGAGTTTTCTGTCATTGGTAGCAATCGCAACGCCCAAACGCGCTGCGATTGCCAAATGCATTGCATCACCTGCGCGAAGGGTATGTTCGCCTGACTCGAGATAGGTTTGAGCCAGTTTGAAATCGCTTGCGACCACATCGTGGCAAACCATTCCCGGCAAGAGACTGTTGCGGAACAACCCAAGTGCCTGAAGCATCGCATCTCTTGATATCTCGCCGGTCCCTACTTTTAACGCGAGTGCGGATGAGAGTTCAGTTTCGACCCATACGCTGATCACCATAGTTCCGGTTTCTTGCGCTTCCAACCACCGACGCGATGCCTCACTGGATGATTCAGGGACGATGATGCTGACGATAACGGATGCATCAACGTAGAACTTCAATACCGCTCCTCATCACGCATTTGGCGGATAAATTCGCCAGCTGGCTGTTTTTGCAGCGGCAACGTTTTGGCAAACGCCCTGATTTTCCCCAGATCGATTTTCACAGGTATTTTCTGAGGCGGTACAAGCTCCGCGACCACTTTTCCGCGACGGGTGATGGTGATCCGCTCACCCTTCTCGACACGGTCAAGCACTTCGCTCAAATATGCCTTGGCATCCGCCATGTTCATTGTGTTCATCACGGACCTCCTGACAATACTTTATGTAGCACAAACACCGCCCTTCAGCAAGAAAGTGCCCTATTTCTTCGCCCGCATCCCGGCCTCAAGAGCCAGCCGCGCCCACTCGGCCATCCCGTCCGGATCGTCAAACGCATCGTCGGGTGTGGACCAATAGGGCATGGCCGCGACCTTGCCGCTTTTGCCCTCATAAACCCATTGGCGGCAACCGGCCGCAACAAAGCGCGGGGCGGTTTCCGCATCAGCCTTCAACAGGATCTCGTCCTGGTATTGAATGGCAATAATGACACCGCGCACATAGATGCTCTTGCCGCCAAACATCCGTTTGATCGTGACCGGCCCGACCGCCTGGAACATCTCTTCAATGGCGGAATTGTCCACAGGCTTCAGCCCAAAGCGGACACGGACGCTGGCGTCAACTCAACGCTCTCGCCGCAGCCACAGGCGGAGGTCTGGTTTGGGTTGTTGAAGGTGAAACCGGTGCGCAAGCTGGTGGTCTCAAAATCCATCTGCGTGCCAAGAAGATAAAGCACAGCTTCTGGCGCAACAAACACCTTGGCGCCATCATGCTCTATCAAATCCTCGCGCGGCTTGGCCTCGTCCGCCAGCTCAATGGCATATTCCATGCCCGCACAGCCGCCCTTCTTGACACCGACTCGAACGCCGAGCTTGTCCGGATTGGCAGACATGATTTCCCGCACGCGGTCCGCTGCGGCATCGGTCATGGTCATGACAGCAAAACGACCCATCGAACTATCTCCTCATCAAACGGGTTCAAGGCCCGCAGACTCTGATTGTCACCTTAAAATGGTGAAGAAATACGCCATCCGCAAGGCCTAATACCAGCCTACTGCCACTTGCGCCTCTTCGCTCATTCGCGCGGCGGTCCAAGGCGGGTCAAACGTCATCTTGACTTCAACGCCTGAAACACCTTCAACCGAACTGACGGCGTTCTCAACCCAGCCAGGCATTTCACCCGCCACTGGGCAGCCCGGAGCAGTGAGCGTCATGTCGATCTTGACCGACCGGTCGTCCTCAATGTCAATCTTGTAGATCAGCCCAAGCTCATAAATATCGGCTGGAATTTCCGGATCATAGACGGTTTTCAGCGCCAAGATGATGTCATCCGTCAACCGCGCCAGTTCCTCGGCCGGAATGCTCGATGCGACAGCGATGGCGTCTTCTGCCCGCTCTTCCATAGTCAAATCATCTTGGGCCATTTACATCTTCCTTACGCGAAAAACTTGCGGGCTTTTTCCAAAGCCTCTGCCAGCACATCGATTTCTTGCTTGGTATTATACATGCCAAATGAGGCGCGGCATGTCGATGTGACGCCAAACCGCTGCATCAAAGGCTGGGCGCAATGCGTCCCTGCCCGCACAGCAACGCCCGCCCGATCAATAACCATCGAGACATCGTGCGCATGAATGCCCTGCAGTTCAAATGAAACAATCGCGCCCTTGCCCGGCGCATTGCCGAAGATGCGCAGCGAATTGATCTTGGAAAGTTCGGCATGCGCATAGTCGCGCAGCGTTTCTTCATGCGCCAAAATCCGCTCGCGCCCGACGCTGTCCATGTAGTTCAGCGCCGCGCCAAGGCCGATCGCCTCGGCAATCGGCGGCGTTCCGGCCTCAAACCGGTGCGGCGCGTCGCCGTAAGTCACGTTCTCCATCGTCACATCGCGAATCATCTCGCCGCCGCCAAGAAACGGCCGCATCGAATTCAGCAGCGCTCCCTTGCCATACAGCACGCCGATTCCGGTCGGGCCGTAAAGCTTGTGGCCGGTCATCACATAAAAATCGGCATCCAGATCACGCACGTCAACGGGCAAATGCACCGCCGCCTGTGAACCATCCACCAGCACCTTGATGCCACGCTCATGGGCGATGCGGATCATCTCCTTGACAGGAACCACAGTGCCGAGGGCATTCGACATATGCGTGATGGCAAGCAGCTTGGTGCGCGGCGTCAGGCATTTGACGAAATCTTCGATGTGCAAGACTCCATCGTCATCAATCGGAATCCAGACGAGCTTCGCACCCTGCCGCTCGCGGATAAAGTGCCAAGGAACGATGTTCGAGTGATGCTCCATGATGGACAGAACGATCTCGTCGTCCGCGCCGATGTTGGGCATGCCCCAGCCGTAGGCAACCAGATTGAACGCCTCGGTGGCCGATTTGGTGAAAATCACCTCCTCGATCTTGCCCGCATTCAAAAACCGCCGGACAATCTCCCGCGCATTTTCGTAAGCATCAGTCGCCGCATTGGACAGAAAGTGCAAACCGCGATGCACATTGGCATAATCGTGGGTCATGCAATTGACCATCGCATCAATGACAGCCTGCGGTTTCTGCGCCGACGCACCATTGTCGAGATAGACCAGCGGCTTGCCGTAGACTGTTCGGGAGAGGATCGGGAAGTCCTTGCGGATGTGGTCGACGTTGTAGGTCATGAGCGGCACCTTCGAACATTGGCGCTGCCCCTCATCCGTCGCTTCGCGCCACCTTCTCCCCGCAAGTGGCGGGGAGAAGGGGCGGTGCGCACTTCCCTTCTCTCCGCCACTTGCGGGG
>JANPEK010000074.1:0-10522 GCA_031422915.1 Phyllobacteriaceae bacterium
ATGCCGCGATCAATGAGCTTGTTCTTGATGTCGATGATCGGGCGCTCATTGCCCGGAATGGTGCGCGAGGAAAACACCACCGTGTCGCCCGCTGTCAGCGCGATGCCGCGCATTTCGTCATTGGCAATCTTGGCCAGAGCCGCGCGGCTTTCGCCTTGGCTGCCGGTCAGGATGATGACAAGATTCTTGCGCGCGATTGAGGAGAATTCGTCTTCAGAAACAAACTCCGGAATGCCGTCGAGCAGGCCGACGCCGGTGGCGACTTCGACCATGCGCTTCATCGAGCGGCCAAGCAACATCACAGACCGGCCGGCATCGCGCGCAGCGATGGCGATGGATTTGATGCGGCCAACGTTTGACGAGAAGGATGTTATGGCAACGCGTCCGGCTGCATTCTGGATGAGCGCCGTCAGGTTCTTGCCGACGTCCTGTTCGGATGGCGAGTCGCCTTCCCGGTTGGCATTGGTGCTGTCGCACATCAGCGCCAGCACGCCCTTGTCGCCCAATTCCCGGAATCGCGCCTCGTTGATGACAGGGCCCATGGAAGGGGCCGGGTCAATCTTCCAGTCGCCGGTGTGGATCACGGTGCCAAGCGGCGTGGTGATGGCGAGCGAAACGGGTTCGGGAATCGAATGGGTGACCGCGATGGCTTCAACCGAGAATTTGCCAACCTGGAATGTTTCGCCCGGATGGTAGAGCGTTACCGCTATTTCTTTGCCGTCGCCGTCCGACTTGTGCTTGGCTTCAAGCAATCCGGCGGTGAACGGTGTCACATAAAGCGGGCACTTGACGCGCGGCCAAATGTCCATCACCGCACCGTAATGGTCTTCATGCGCGTGGGTGATGATCATGCCCTTGACGGCGGCGCGGTTGGCTTCGGTGAAGCGGATGTCCGGCAGGATGAGGTCAACGCCCGGCAGGTCCGCCCCCGGGAACGTAACGCCACAGTCGACGATGATCCATTCACGGTTTGCCGCCGGACCATAGCCATACATGGCCAGATTCATGCCGATTTCGCCGACCCCGCCAAGGGGAAGGAAAACCAGCTCATTGTTGTCTTTTTTGTCGGTCAATTCGACGCTCCAATGGATTGCGGGAAAAACACGTCTCCCGCTGAAATTTTCTGTATCGTGCCGTCTCTATGGCGGAGTAACAGGCATCCGTCCATGTCAATGTCCTCGAATATGCCCTCAACGACCGATCCGGCAAGGCCGACACGAATGGCCTCGCCCCTGCCCCTGGCGTGTGAGAGCCACTCATGGCGGATTGCCGCAAAGCCCCGGCCATGGTTCCAAGCCTGAAGTACCGCGTCAAACGAATCGGCAAGGCGGGCGAGCACGTCCATCGGCGAAGCTTTGATGCCGAGCGCGGCGAGATCGGTTGCCGTATAGAGAGCGGGTTCCGGATGATGTGCAATGTTGACGCCAAAGCCACAGGCGACCGCGATGGAGCCATTTGGCAGATTGTCGCATTCGAGCAGTATTCCCGCGATTTTCGCGCGGTTTACGAGCAGGTCATTTGGCCATTTGAGTTTCATCTCGTGCAAGGCCATTCCGGGCAGACCTGATAGCGCTGCGTGCAGTGCCAGCGCTGCAACGAATGGCAACGTGCTGATACTTTGCTGCGCCGCAGGGTCCATCAGGAGGGCGGAGGCGTAGAGATTGCCAGACTCCGAAACCCACACCCTGCCTTGACGCCCGCGGCCGGAAACCTGCCGGTCAGCGGTGATCCACAGCTTGCCGCCATCGCCAGATCGCGCTGCGGTGAGAGCATCGGCGTTGGTGGAACCTGTTTCCGTCAAATGGCTGTGACGCCATCCGATCGGAAGGATCAGTTCCGGGGTCAAGGCGTTCAGAAAAACGTCTTGGCAGCCGCCGCTGCGAGCGCTTCGACAGGGCCACCGACGATGACATAAAACAGCACAAATGCTCCGGAAATGCCGAGAACGCCGTTCAATATCGATGAAGCGGGGACAAAGCCGCCGACCGGTTCATCAAACCACATCAGCTTGATGATGCGAAGATAGTAGAACGCGCCGACGACCGAGGCCAAAACGCCAATGACGGACAGCGCCAAGAGGTCTGCCTGAATGGCGGCGAGGAAGACGTACCATTTGGCAAAAAAGCCGGCCAGCGGCGGGATACCGGCCAGCGAGAACATCAATATGGTGAGGATGAGCGCGCGGATCGGGTTGGTCTTGGAAAGCCCGGCAAGGTCGGCGATCTGCTCGACCTGATTGTCCTTGGTGCGCATCGACAGGATGAAGGCGAAGGTGCCGAGCGTCATGACGAGATAGATGATCATGTAAACGGCAACGCCGCGCACGCCGGCTTCCGAACCCGCAGCAAGGCCGACCAGCGCGAAGCCGACATGGCCGATGGAGGAATAGGCCATCAGACGTTTGATGTTAGTCTGGCCGATGGCGGCGAAGGCGCCGAGGACCATTGAGGCAATGGCAATAAAGACGATAACCTGCTGCCAATCGGCGGTGATTGGCTTGAACCCATCCATGACCACACGCACCAGCATCGCCATTGCGGCCATCTTGGGCGCGGACGCGAAAAAGGCAGTGACAGGCGTCGGTGCGCCCTCATAGACGTCTGGCGTCCACATGTGGAACGGCACGGCGGATATCTTGAACGCGAGACCTGCGAGAATGAAGACGAGGCCGAACAGCAGACCGACCTGACGCTTAGTGCCGGTTAGTGCCTGGGCGATGGCATCAAAGCCGATCTGACCAGTGAAGCCGTAAACGAGTGAAATGCCGTAGAGCAGCATGCCGGACGACAGTGCGCCGAGGACGAAATATTTAAGGCCGGCTTCGGTGGATTTGAGATTTTCGCGGTTGATGGCGGCAACGACATAGAGCGCCAGAGACTGGAGTTCGAGGCCCATGTAGAGCGCCAGCAGATTGTTGGCCGAGACCATCAGCATCATGCCGAGTGTGGCCAGCAATATCAGGATGGGAAATTCGAACATGTCGAAGTTTTCGCGCTTGGCGAATTCCATCGACATGGCGAGCGTGACCAGCGCACCAATGACCGTCAGCAGCTTCATGAACTTCGCGAAAGCATCATTGACGTAGCCGCCACCGAAGACATTGCCGACGCCGGACTGCCAGACCAACAGCGCTGCCACTGCAAGCACGGCAACGGAGAGCCACGCAACCAGCGGACCGATTTTCGGGCCGCCATAGGCGCCAACCATCAGCAGCACCATGGCGCTGATGGCCACTAGAAGCTCCGGTGCCGCCAGTGTCAGAGCAGAGATCAAATCGGCCGGCATTGCTGTCGCCTTTCCTTAACGCATCACGGCGTCACAGCCGCAGGAGCGGCAGCGACAGCGGCGGAATATTGGTTCACGAGATTGTCGACGGAGGCTGCCGTCGCATCAAACACGGGCTTTGGATACACCCCGAAGAAAATCACCAGAATGACCAGCGGATAGAGCAGCGTCTTTTCGCGCGTTGACAGGTCAAGCAAGCCCTTGAGGCTGTCCTTCTCCAAGACGCCAAAGATCACGCGGCGATAGAGGTAGAGCGCATAGACCGCCGACAGGATGACGCCGAAGGTGGCGAAGAAGGCGACCCATGTATTGACGCGGAAAACGCCGAGGAGCGTCAGGAACTCGCCAATGAAGCCGGATGTGCCGGGCAGGCCGACGTTGGCCATGGTGAAGATCATGAATGCGACAGCGTACTTGGGCATGTTGTTGACGAGCCCACCATAGGCCGCGATGTCGCGGGTGTGCATGCGGTCGTAGACTACGCCAACACACAGGAACAGCGCGCCGGACACGAGGCCGTGGCTCAGCATCTGGAACAGCGCGCCCTGAACGCCTTGCGCATTGGCGGCGAAAATGCCCATCGTCACAAAGCCCATGTGGGCAACGGACGAATAGGCGATCAGCTTCTTCATGTCCTCCTGCACCAGCGCGACGAGCGAGGTGTAGATGATGGCGATGACTGACAGCGCATAGACCAGCGGCGCAAGATCAGCTGACGCCAGCGGAAACATCGGCAGCGAGAAGCGCAGGAAGCCGTAGCCGCCCATTTTCAACAGGATCGCCGCCAGGATGACCGAGCCAGCTGTCGGGGCTTCAACGTGCGCATCGGGCAGCCAGGTGTGCACCGGCCACATCGGCATTTTCACCGCAAACGAGGCGAAGAAGGCGAGCCACAGCCAGAATTGCATCTGAGCTGGGAATTTGTGGGTGAGCAGCACCGTGATGTCGGATGTGCCGGCCTGCCAGTACATCGCCATGATGGCCAGCAGCATCAGCACCGAGCCGAGCAAAGTGTAGAGAAAGAATTTGAACGAGGCGTAGACGCGGCGCTTGCCGCCCCAGACGCCGATGATGATGAACATCGGGATGAGACCGGCCTCGAAATAAAGATAGAACACAAGGATATCGAGCGCTGTGAACACGCCGATCATCAGCGTTTCCAGTATCAGGAACGAAATCATGTACGCCTTGATGCGGCTTTCAACGCCCCATGAGGCCAAAATAGTGATTGGCATCAGGAAGGTGGTCAGGATGACAAACAGCATCGAAATGCCGTCAACGCCGACCTTGTAGGAGATGCCGGAGTTCAGCCAGGCGTGGCTTTCGACGAACTGGAACGCAGCTGAGGCATTGTCGAAATTCGACCACAGAGGGATAGAGACCAAAAATGTGACGACCGTTGTCAACAGCGCGATCATGCGGATGTTGCGCTTGGCGGCTTCGCTTTCGCCGTTGATGAACAGGATCAGGGCCACGCCAACGAGCGGCAGGAATGTGACTGTTGTGATGATGGGCCAGTCGGTCATTTCAGAAGGAACTCCCGATCATCATCCACGTCACAAGCGCCGCAACGCCGATCAGCATGGCAAAGGCATAGTGGTAGAGGTAGCCAGTCTGCAGGCGCGTGGCGCGGCCGGTGACATCCATGACGCGGGCGGAAATACCATCCGGGCCAAGGCCATCTATGGTCAGCCCGTCACCCTTTTTCCACAGGAAGCGGCCGATTTTCATGGCCGGCTTCACGAACAGGAAGTCGTAGATTTCGTCGAAATACCACTTGTTCAACAGGAACTGGTAGAGGCCATGGTGCTGCTTGGCCAGTTCCTTGGGTGTCTCCGGCGAGCGGATGTAGAACTGGTAGGACAGCAGGAAACCTCCGATCATGGCGATGAACGGTGTCCATTTCACCAGCAGCGGCACATGGTGGAAATCTTCAAGGATTTTATTTTCCGGTCCCATGAACAGCGAGCCTTTCCAGAACTCGGCATATTCATGGCCAAAGAAATGCCCCTCAAACAGCACACCGGCAAACAGCGCGCCTGCGGCGAGGATGAACAGCGGCACGAGCATGACCGGCGGTGATTCATGGACGTGGTGCATGACGTCGTGGCTGGCCCGCGGCTTGCCGTGGAATGTCATGAAAATCAGCCGCCAAGAGTAGAACGACGTGAAGAACGCGGCGATTGCGAGGAGCACGAAGGCATAACCCGCAGCGGCGTTTTCACCGGCGTATGCGCTTTCGATTATGATGTCCTTGGAGAAGAAACCGGCGGTGCCGATCATGGTGCCCGGTATGCCGACGCCTGTGAGGGCGATTGTGCCGATGACCATCATCCAGTAGGTCGCCGGAATGAGTTTGCGCAGGCCGCCCATGTTGCGCATGTCCTGCTCGTTGGACACGGCATGGATGACCGAACCGGCTCCCAGAAACAGCAGCGCCTTGAAGAAGGCGTGGGTGAACAGGTGGAATATCCCTGCCCCATAAGCGCCGACGCCGAGCGCCACAAACATGTAGCCAAGCTGCGAACAGGTCGAATAGGCAATCACGCGCTTGATGTCGTTTTGCACCAGACCGACCGTGGCGGCGAAGAAGGCGGTGGTCGCGCCTATTATGGTCACAAATGTCAGCGCCGTCTGCGACAATTCAAAGATCGGCGACATGCGGGCAATCATGAACACACCGGCGGTGACCATGGTGGCGGCGTGAATGAGCGCGGAGACCGGCGTCGGGCCTTCCATCGCGTCGGGAAGCCAAGTGTGCAGAAGGAACTGCGCTGACTTGCCCATCGCCCCCATGAACAACAGCAGTGCGACGATGGTGATCGCCGACTGCTTGTCGAGCGCGTAGCCGAGGAAATTCAATGCCACTCCCGCGTCCGCCGCGCCTTCGGCTGGCAGATAGGTTGCGGCATTGGCGAAAATGGTCTCGAAATTGACCGAGCCGAACAGGATGAACACGCCGAAAATCCCAAGGGCGTAACCGAAATCTCCAACGCGGTTGACGATGAAGGCTTTCATTGCTGCGGCGTTGGCCGAGGGTTTCTTGAACCAGAAGCCGATCAGCAAGTAAGACGCAAGGCCGACACCTTCCCAGCCGAAGAACATCTGCACCAGATTGTCCGCCGTCACCAGCATCAACATGGCGAACGTGAACAGCGACAGGTAGGCAAAGAAGCGCGGACGATGCGGATCGTGGTGCATGTAGCCGATGGAATAGACATGCACGAGGCAGGATACGGTGTTGACGACGACCAGCATGACGGCGGTCAGCGCGTCGATGCGCAGCGCCCAGTCGACGCTGAGCGTGCCGGACTCGATGAACTTCATCACCGGCACGACCATCGCTTCGCTTTGGCCGAGCGCGAATTGAAAGAACACGATCCAGGACAGCACAGCGGCGATGATCATGAAGCCGCAAGTGACATATTCCGAGGCCTTGGCACCGATGGACGAGCCGAAGAGGCCCGCAATCAAAAAGCCGACGAGGGGCAGGAAAACGATGGCGTAAATCATGATCCGCTCATCCCTTCATCATGTTGACGTCTTCGACCGCAATCGAGCCGCGGTTGCGAAAGAAGACGACGAGTATGGCAAGACCGATGGCCGCTTCCGCGGCCGCGACGGTGAGCACGAAGAGCGCGAAAATCTGGCCGGTCAAATCATTGAGCGCTGCCGAGAAGGCAACGAAGTTCAAATTGACGGCAAGCAGGATCAATTCGACCGACATGAGAATGACAATGACATTCTTGCGGTTCAGGAACACGCCAAACACGCCGAGCGTGAACAGGATGGCCGAGACCGCGAGATAGTGGGAGATGCCGATGGTCATGGTCAAAGCCCCTTGCCCGACTGGACTTTTTTGATTTCGATGGCGGTGGCGGGCGTGCGCCCAACCTGTTGCGCGATGTTCTGGCGCTTGACGCCGACCTTGTGCTGCAGCGTCAGGACAATCGCGCCGATCATGGCGACCAGAAGCACGAGACCGGCGATCTGGAAGTAGAAGGCGTAGTCGGTGTAGAGCACATTGCCGAGCGCGGTGGTGTTATTGGTGGTGGCGATATCCGGGATCGGTTCGGCGGCGGTGGCCGGCAGACTTGGCGTGAAGATCGAGCCACCAAGCACGGCGATCAGTTCAGCGGCCAGAATGATGCCGACCAGAGCGCCAACCGGAGCGTATTGCAGCGCGCCCTTTTTCAGTTCCGCAAAATCCACGTCCAGCATCATGACGACGAACAGGAACAGCACTGCGACCGCGCCGACATAAACGACGAGCAGGATCATCGCGAGGAATTCCGCGCCGGTGAGCAAGAACAGCGCGGCGGCGTTGAAGAAGGTGAGGATCAGGAACAGCACCGAATGCACAGGGTTGCGCGCCGCGATCACCATGAAGGCGCTCGCAATCGCAACAAAGGCGAATAGGTAGAAAAAGATCGCCTGCAGACCTGTCAGCATGGGTTCCCCCGGTTCCTTGTATCGCCAGAGCATCCCCGCCCCGGCTTTGGCCTTTGCGACTCCCGTCGCTTGAGCCGCGTGTCTCTTAAGACGGAGTGTTCATTCCGTCCAATGCTAAAGTCTCACCGGTAAGGCGAATCCAGCGCGATGTTCTGCGCGAGTTCGCGTTCCCAGCGGTCGCCGTTGGCGAGCAGCTTGTTCTTGTCATAGTAAAGCTCTTCGCGCGTTTCGGTGGCGAATTCGAAATTCGGTCCTTCGACGATGGCATCGACCGGGCAAGCTTCCTGACAGAAGCCGCAGTAGATGCACTTCACCATGTCAATGTCGTAGCGCACGGTGCGCCGCGTGCCGTCGTTGCGGCGCGGGCCTGCCTCAATGGTGATGGCCTGCGCCGGGCAGATCGCCTCGCACAGTTTGCAGGCGATGCAGCGCTCCTCGCCGTTCGGATAGCGGCGCAGCGCATGCTCGCCGCGAAAGCGCGGTGAGATCGGGCCTTTTTCGTTCGGATAGTTCAGCGTGTATTTCGGCGCGAAAAACTGGCGCATCGACAGGAAGAATGCGCTGACAAACTCTGCCAGAAGAAGCGACTTTGCAGCTTGCGAAAAGGCGGACATTATTCTCTCCTTACGCCGATATGCCGGTGAATTTCAGGAACGCAGCCGTCGCCACAACCATGAACAGCGAGATCGGCAGGAACACCTTCCAGCCTAGGCGCATCAGCTGGTCATAACGGTAGCGCGGCACGAAGGCTTTCACCATCGAGATCATGAAGAAAACCAGCGAGACTTTCAGCACAAACCAAATGATGCCGGGCACCCAGGTGAAAGGCGCAAAATCAAACGGGGGCAGCCAGCCGCCGAGGAACAGGATCGTCATCAGCGCGCACATCAAAACGATGGCGACATATTCGCCGAGGAAAAACAGCAGAAACGGTGTCGAGGAATATTCGATCATGTGGCCGGCGACGAGCTCGGATTCGGCTTCCACCAGATCGAACGGCGGGCGGTTGGTTTCCGCCAGCGCCGAGATGAAGAAGATCACGAACATCGGGAACAGCGACAGCCAATGCCAATCGAGTAGCGTGTTCGGCAGGCCAAGGCGTGTGCCAAGACCGTCCTTCTGGGCAAGCACAATGTCTGTCAGGTTCAGCGAACCGACGCAGAGCAGCACAGTGACGATGACGAAGCCGATGGAGACTTCATAGGACACCATCTGCGCAGCGGAGCGCAGCGCGCCGAGGAACGGGTATTTCGAATTGGAGGCCCAGCCGCCCATGATGACGCCATAGACTTCGAGCGAGGAGATAGCGAATACGTAGAGAATGCCGACATTGACGGTCGCAATCGCCCAGCCCTCCGAGACCGGGATCACCGCCCAAGCCGCCATCGACAGAACGGCTGCGACGAGCGGGGCGAGCAGGAAGACACCCTTGTTGGCACCCGCCGGAATGATTGGCTCCTTGAAGACGAACTTCAGCAAATCGGCGAAGGATTGCAGCAGCCCGAACGGGCCGACCACATTAGGCCCCCGGCGCAATTGAACCGCAGCCCAGATCTTGCGGTCGGCAAGTAGGATGAACGCCACGAAAATCAGCAGCGCCACCAAAAGCAGCACCGACTTGCCGAGAATGATCAGCCCGGGGATCAGATAGGTTGCAACCATGTCGTCCATCAATTCTGTCCCTCAACGATCATTCTGCGGCCTGCCGGAACCCGCTGTTTGCGAGCGCCGAACATTCGGCCATGACCGCCGACGCGCGGGCGATCGGGTTGGTCAGGTAAAAGTCTGCGACAGCGCCCTTGAACGGTGTCTTGCTGATTTTGCCGCCCAGCTTCGCAGCCTTGGCAACGTCGTCCGGTGACCCGGCCTTGATCGTGCCAATGGCCGCCAGATCCGGATACTCGGCATAAAGCGCGGCGCGGAGCTGACCGAGCGAATCGAACGGCAATCTCTTGCCGAGCACATCAGACAGTGCGCGCAGGATCGCCCAGTCTTCCTTGGCGTCGCCGGGCGCGAACCCTGCGCGGGTTGTCATCTGCACACGGCCTTCGGTGTTGACATAGGTGCCGGACTTTTCAGTGTAAGCCGAGCCCGGCAGAATCACATCGGCGATGTGCGCGCCATTGTCGCCATGCGTGCCCATGTAGACAACAAAAGCACCGTCGCGCTTGGCCGCTGCCATTTCGTCCGCACCGGCGAGAAACAGCACGTCCATCTTGCCCATCATCGCTGCGGCGTCCTTGCCGTCCTTGCCCGGCACGAAGCCGATGTCGAGCGCGCCGACGCGGGCAGCGGCAGTGTGGAGCACAGCAAAACCGTTCCATTCAGCCGACACCGCGTTGACCTTGGTTGCCAGCTTGGCAGCAAGGCCGAGCACAGCTGCACCATCGGCGCGGGCAAGAGCGCCCTGCCCGACGATGATCAGCGGACGTTCCGCCTTGTCGAGCGCGGCGAAGAATTTGCCCTTGCCGTCCGCCAATTCCTGCAGCGTTTCCGCGCCCGCGCCAAGCAGCGCATAATCATAGCGCATCTCGCCGCCTTCACCGATCACGCCGATGGGCATGCCGTTGGCCCGCCACGCCTTTCGGATACGGGCGTTAAGGACTGCGGCTTCAACACGCGGGTTTGAGCCGATCAGCAACACCGCGTCGGCATTTTCGATGCCTTCGATGCCTGGATTGAAAATATACGAGCCACGGCCAAGCGACGGGTCAAGCGCAGCGCCATCCTGTCGGCAGTCAATATTGGACGAGCCGAGAGCGGCCATCAATTGCTTGAGCGCATA
>JANPEK010000075.1:0-12297 GCA_031422915.1 Phyllobacteriaceae bacterium
GAATGCATAATACATCCCGCCGCTCAGGATCACTACACCTGCGAGAAAAGACGGAACAAGCCACGAGCTTCTACGTGGTGCCGGAGGATCAAAGCCTGCTTCCGGGAATGCCGGCGCGTCGCTGCCAAATGGCTGGAAGTCGAAGTCATCATTAGGCGCTTGTTTCACATTGGGCCGCAAAACCGATGCTGCCGCCACACCTGCCGCAGCGCCAAGTCCTGATGCGGCAGCGCTGTTTCCAGCTGCCCATTGCTCATTGAGGATGGCTTCAAAGTCAGAATCAATTGCGTCGATTGGCGAAGGCGCCTTTATCTCAATCCTGGGTTCAAATCCTGCATAATCCGGCTCATAGTCTTCCAAAGCACCGGCCGACGCGGCTGCTTGCTTGGGTTCCGGGTTGAAGTCGAAATCAGGGATATCGAAGTCATCAGTCTGCAAGACAGCATCCTGCATCGGTTCTGCCGCTGCAACAACCGGCTCAGGAGCAATCCCGGCCAACATTCGGCCAAAATCCCGGCCTGAAGGCGGCACAGCGCCCGTTGTCGGCTGCCAGCGATTGGTTTCACTATCGGCCACTTCTGTTGCCGGTTCGCTGTAGTCATCATCGCTCAGGGCAGTCAAATTGGAGGAAGATTCTTCCGGCTCGAAGTCAAAATCGAAATCATCAACCAAGGCATCGCTCGCATCAGGAGACACCTGGACTTGGGAGGAGAGTGCAAGCGGAGCTGCAACTGCAACGCGGTTCATCTCGTTCAACACCCAGTCGCCTGACGCTGCCCTATCAGGTGCTGCACGATCAACTGCTTTGCCTTGCGCCGTGCTGTCAGGCGACGCCTCGCCGGCTTCACTATCCAGCCACGGTTCATCATCAGTTGTTGCGACCGAAGTTTCCGCAGCGGCGGTTTCTACAGTGACCGGGAGCGTAATATCCGGCCTGTGATCCCGCCACGCGTCATCAAGACTAGCCTGGGCTGCAGCCAATTCTGTTGCTTGACTATCTTCAAATGAGTCCAAGTCATTAGGTGTTGCAAAATGCTCGAATGGAGCATTTGCTCCCGGAAGCACGAGCCCGGCATCAGCAGACAATTGAGCATCAACTGGCTCGTCCAACCCGTCGTCAAGCCAAGGCTCGGCAGCTTCGGCCCTGAGCTCGTCCTCGTCGGCGTCCTCATCCTGCCAGTCAGTTGAGACCGGTGCCATTGATGGAGGTGATAACTCCAGCTTTGGCAAATCGAGGTCGTCCTCATACTCCAAATCCTGAGGCTCAAGCTGTCCAGTTGACGCGGCGATCGGAAGTTCTGCCCGGGCCCATTCGTTGCTCGGTTCCGGCTGTGTTTCATTGCCCAACAAAGCCGTCAGTTCATCTTCGAGTGACGGCACAACCGATGGGGCGTCGTCAGCCAGTTGCATCGCCTCCGACAATTCTTCCTCAAAATCAGTGTTGAAAACGGCGTCGAGATGAGACGGCTTGACACCTTCCGCATCCTCAAGCGCCAGTTCGCGTTCGAGGTCCATGGAAAAACTGTCTTCGATGGCAAGCTGAGGATCAACGGATTCAACCTCCGGAGCAGGCCTGTCAAAGCCCATTATCCGGGAGAGCTCCATCAACGGATCATCGGCGGCAATGTCCTTGCCGTAATCCCGCACTTTCACATCCAAACCATTCGCCATGCCAAAATCCTGAACAAACACGCGCGATCCCGGCAAAGGACCACAATATTCGAGGCCATACCAGCGCAATGTGGGCAAAAGGTGACAGTTTCCCCGTGAAACTACCGCATTTCGGTGGGGGCATCGGCGCCGATAATCCCCAAGCCGGACGCAATAACGTCATGAACAGCCTGCACCAAACCCAGTCTGGCAACGGTCAATAATGGGTCGTTAACCTTAACAAAGCGTAACGCGGGATTTTCCGTGCCCTTGTTCCACTGTGCATGAAAGGCGGAAGCCAGCTCATAAAGGTAGAACGCGATCCTGTGAGGCTCGCGGGCAAGCGCTGCGCTTTCTACCAGACGCGGATATTCAGCGAGCTTGCTCACGAGCGCCAATTCTGACTCGTCAGCCAACAAGTGTACACCCTTGGCAAGTTCCTCGCGCGATGGGCGCTCAATCCCGGCAAGTTCCTTTGCCTGCCGGAAGATT
Source organism: Phyllobacteriaceae bacterium (assembly GCA_031422915.1). Taxonomy (GTDB): domain Bacteria; phylum Pseudomonadota; class Alphaproteobacteria; order Rhizobiales; family Rhizobiaceae; genus JANMEX01. The sequence continues at coordinate 2,143 of JANPEK010000075.1, forward strand.
GAGTGACAACGCGCGGACGCATACTGGACATAAAAGACCGGATTGTCCTTCGACTGCTCGGTCACTTTGGCAAAATCAAAGTCAAGCGGCGCGTCGTTCTTGCGGTAGATCATCATGAAACGAACCGGGTCGCGGCCTACTTCATCGACAACGTCCCGCAAGGTTACAAACTCCCCTGCCCGTTTGGACATGCGCACCGGCTCGCCGTTGCGGAACAGTTTCACCAGTTGGACCAGATAGATCGTGTTTTTCACCGTATCGCCGGAAACGGCGCGGGCCAGCGCCTCCATGCGTTTGACGTAGCCGCCATGGTCGGCACCCAAAACCATGATGGTTTCCTTGAAACCACGGTCGAACTTGTCTTTGAAGTAAGCAAGATCGGCAGCGAAATATGTGAATGACCCGTCCGATTTGACGAGCGGACGGTCAATATCATCGCCAACTTCAGTCGAGCGGAAAAGAACCTGCTCGCGATCCTCCCAATCGTCCGGCACCTCACCCTTCGGCGGCGGAAGTGTGCCACGATAAACATGACCTTTCATCGTCAAGTCATTGATAACTGCAAGAATTTTACCCGCGTTGCCGTCATGCAGCGAACGTTCTGAGAAGAAGTGATCGTGGTGCACGTTCAGCGCATCAAGGTCAGCACGGATCATGACCATCATCGAGTCAATGGCGATGTCGCGCGCAATCGCCTCCGCTTCGACATCCGGCAAATCCAAAAGGTCGCGTCCATGAAGCTCGGCAAGTTTCTGCCCAACCGGCACAAGATAGTCACCCGGATACAGACCGGCCGGAATCTCGCCGATGTCTTCGCCCAACGCCTCGCGATACCGGAGCAATACCGAGCGGGCCAAAACGCCGATCTGCACGCCTGCATCGTTGATGTAATATTCCTTGGTGACATCGTACCCTGCAAACGCCAGAAGGTTTGCCAGCGCATCGCCAAACACGGCGCCGCGGCAATGGCCGACATGCATCGGACCAGTAGGGTTGGCCGAAACATACTCGACGTTGATCTTTTCTTGGCCACCAAGTCTTGACCGGCCATAGGCACCGTTGGACTGGAGAATGGATGCCAGATGTTTCTGCCAGTAAATCGGCTTGATCTTGATGTTGATAAAGCCGGGGCCTGCGACATCAACCTTTTCGACGTCCGAGTCCTCACGAATTTTCGCCGCGATACTGTCTGCCAGAGTGCGCGGATTGGTGCCGACAGCCTTGGCCAGCACCATCGCGGCATTGCAGGCGAGATCGCCATGCGACGCGTCGCGCGGCGGCTCAACAGTGACACGGTTGAAATCCGGCACCGAACCGTCTGTAGTCTTCAAATCAAGTGCAGTGAGTATCGCCTCGATCCGCGATGAAAAATCCTGGAATATGTTCATAATGCACTTTCAGAGGCTTATTGAGCGTGGATGCGCTAGCGCAATTCGGATTTCCGGTCAAACAGCCGTTCATGTTCGCGAATTGCAAATTGGTCGGTCATCCCAGCAATGAAGTCGGCGACATGGCGCTTTTTCTGTGTCTCTGAAAGCCGGTCATAGCCCGCGTGCCAGTCTTCGGGCATCGCAGACGGATGTGTCACGTAGTGGTTGAAAAGCTCTGCCACCATAAAAGCCGCAGTGTCCATGGTCGCCATGACTTCGGGGTGCCGGTAGAGACTTTTGTAGAGAAATGCCTTCAGCGCTTTTTCGGTTGCCGCCATACCCGGCGAAAAGGCAACAATGGCATGAACAGCGTTGCGAATATCGTTTGCGCTGACCGGCCCGAGTGCCTTGAGACGCTTCGATGTCTCCTGGATGACGTCCTCGACCATCACGGTAATTTGCCGGCGGCCAAGTTCGGCAATCATCCGGGTTCGCTCAAGGTCGGGATATTGGCGTTCGATTTCCGTGATGATTCCGCCAGTCAGTGGCGCAGCGCGCAGGGCTTCGAAGTCCAAAATTCCTGCACGAAGGCCGTCGTCAATATCGTGCGTGTCGTAAGCGATGTCATCGGCAAGCGCTGCGGCTTGCGCCTCAAGTGAAGCGTGCGTGTGCAAATCCAGCGGAAGTAGCGCATTGAAGTCCAGAATTGGCTGTGGAATTGCGTGACCTAGCCCTGCCCCGTTTGTGTCCGCCAACGGCCCATTGTGCTTGACCAGCCCTTCCAGCGTCTCCCAAGACAGATTCAGCCCGTCAAACTCTGCATAACGGCGCTCCAACTTTGTGACGATGCGCAGCGACTGGGCGTTGTGATCAAAGCCGCCACTGTCTTTCATGCAAATGTCGAGTGCGCGCTCGCCGGAATGGCCAAACGGTGTGTGGCCAAAATCATGCACCAGCGCGATGGCCTCTGCCAAATCTTCGTCCAGCCGGAAGGCGCGGGCGATGGAGCGGGCGATCTGCGAGACTTCGATCGTGTGGGTCAGACGCGTGCGATAATGGTCGCCTTCATGACTGATGAACACCTGCGTTTTGTGTTTCAGTCTCCGGAACGCCGTCGAGTGGATGATCCGGTCGCGGTCGCGCTGGAATGCGGTGCGGGTCGGGCTCTCAGCTTGAGCAAACAGTCGCCCGCGCGACTCCTTGGGATCGCAGGCAAATGGCGCCCTTGGCTGATAGCCGAAACCCAATCCATCCAGCAAGCATACACCTCGTTGACTTCCCGCCCCAGCATTCATACCTATGAGACGCAAACAGGCAACCGGTTCGCGCCTTTAACGCACTCCGGTGGAGATTTCTAGCAATGGGCTCATTTAACGTCACAGACAGCGCCGCCAGGCGCATCGAGAAAATCCTTTCCAAAGAGGCAGGCAAATCTGCGTTGCGCGTGTCCGTCGAAGGCGGCGGCTGTTCCGGTTTCTCCTACAAGTTCGATTTGGTGTCCGCGCAGGAGCCCGACGATATTGTGATCGCCAAGCAAGGCGCGACAGTGCTCGTAGACCCGGTTTCGATTGAGTATATGGATGGGTCAGAGCTTGATTTTGTTGACAATTTGATGGGTCAGTCATTTCAGGTCAAAAACCCGCTGGCAACGGCGTCATGCGGTTGCGGCACTAGTTTCTCGCTTTAGAGCATTACGTCTTGAGATGGAACCAGCGGCAGCGGCGGGATTTTGTGGCAAGACCCAAGATGTTTGTGGCAAGATCCAAGGCCTTTGTGTCAAGACTTTTGTGACAGGACGCGCGGCAGCCAAGTCGAGTCTTGTCGGTGTTATTGTAATAGTGTCGGCGTCCAACGGATATGAGTCATGAAGATCGCGACGTGGAACATCAACGGCATCAAGGCCCGCATCGAGAACCTGTTGCAATGGCTGCAAAGCACATCGCCGGATATTGTCTGCTTGCAGGAGATCAAATCCGTTGATGAGGATTTTCCGCGACTTGAGATTGAGGCACTTGGATACAATGTCGAAACGCACGGCCAAAAAGGGTTCAATGGCGTTGCGATCCTCTCCAAGCTGAAGTTCGACGACGTGGTGCGCGGTTTGCCGGGCAATGCGGAGGATTTGCAGTCCCGCTACATTGAAGGTGTGTTCTCAACAGAGTCCGGCGTTGTTCGTGTCGCATCGATCTATTTGCCGAATGGCAATCCGCTTGGCACCGAGAAGTTTCCCTACAAACTTGGCTGGATGGAACGGCTCATCACGCACGCAAGAGCGCGGCTGGAACTCGAGGAGCCGTTGATCCTTGCGGGCGACTATAATGTCATTCCTGAACCGGAGGATTGTTTCAATCCAAAGGCTTGGGAAGGCGACGCGCTTTACCAGCCCGAGTCGCGCCAAGCCTATCGCCGGATGAAGGCACTCGGCCTGACCGACGCGATCCGTTCATGCACTGATGCCGCCAAGACCTACACGTTCTGGGATTATCAGGCTGGTGCCTGGCAAAAAAACAACGGCATTCGAATTGACCACATCTTGCTGTCACCGGAAGCTGCGAAGAAATTCAGGATCGCTGAAATCGAAAAGTCAGTCCGAAGCTGGGAAAAGCCGTCAGATCATGTGCCGGTGGTGGTGGAGTTGGGTTTGTAGAGGATTGCGAATAGCGACTAGCAAATAAAAAACGGCTGCAACAAAATGGCACAAGAGAATGATCTCTTTAAACTATTCGCTATTCGCCACTACTGCCCATTGCGCGCCATCTCGTCTGCCAGCGCGATTGCGGTGCGGCGGTCGGCTTCGCCTGCGAGTGCGAAGGCCTGTTCCTGCATTGAAGCAATCCAGCCGCGATCCTTGGGTCCACTGCGCTGCAATGCGGCAGTCAGGCTTGCCAACCCGCGCACGGTCTTGCCGTTCTGGAACAACAGGTCGCCAAACATTGCCATGCCGCCGGCGTGACCCTTTTCGGACGACAGCCGGAAAAGGTTGAACGCCTGCTTGACGTCTGCGCCGCCGCCGTCACCGGTCAGGAACATCTGGCCAAGCTCATACTGAGCATCAGGATCGCGGAAACTCCACGCGGCCTGCGCATAAAGATCCCGAGCTGCGGCCGGATTGGGAGCCACAGGCGTGCCCTTTATGCCATTGCGGACATAACGCGCCAAAGCAAGGAGCGCGCTCGACACGTAAGAGCCGTCCGGTGAAATAGGATCAATGCCCTGCCGGACGATCTTCTGGTATATCTGGAATGCCTGATAATCATCTTCGGCGACACCGTCGCCCTGCTCATACATGCGCGCCAGCTTCCACTGGGCTCCGGCATGACCTTTTTCGGCCGCGTAGCGATACGCTTGAACCGCGTCGTCTTTCTTGCCTTTTTTGTAGGAATTAAAGCCAAACTTGAACAAGGCGAAGGGGCTGGATTTTTCAGAAACTTCGTTCGTGTCAAACGCATGCGCGCAAGGAATGGACAAAAGCACTGCCGCCATTGCCAACGCCAAAACCCGATTTGAACTGACCATTACCATATTGTGTCTATCACTCGTCTCGGCTGGATCGCTGAACTTCAAATTCAGGCCTCACATATCCCAAAACGATTTACGCGATCCCTTGTTTTCCTGTCCATTTTTTCGCTGTTCTCATCAAACATGAAAAATGGTTTTGGATTGGTGTCGGCGTGGACCTGTTTTGTGGCGGGAAGTAGGCAATTTGGGCTCCAACCCATACTGCCACATGCATTCAAGTGCAGTGTTGCACAATCGTCACATAACTTGCCCCGGCATATCACGGGCAAAAAAAAGCCGGGCGATTTGCCCGGCCCTGAAATCATGAAAGCTGGCTCACCACTTGGTTTTGTAGCCAACGCCAATTGCATAGGCCCAGCCCGAGCCGACAGCCTCGACGGGTTCTCCTGTCAGCGCCGGATCGGTTGCAGCACCTGAGATGTATGTCACGCCGCCACCAAACCGGAATTCACCGCCAAAGTCATCTTTGTACGATACACCAGAACCAAGTGTCCACGTGTCACTTGAAGTATCAAAACCAGACTTTACGCCGCTATCCCAAGTCAGGCTCGCCAAACCGGACAACTTTTCTGTGAATGCGTGGCCGACACCTGCCGAGACAGTCCAGCCGTCTTTCCAGAAATAATTGTTGGTCTGCGTGGCACCCAAAGCAGGAACGTTGACGATCAACTGCTCCGTGACGCTCCAGTCTGTCCACTTGACCGAACCGAAAACCAGCCAGCCCGGCGCAACACCAGACTGCAAGCTCAAATCAAGGCTCTGCGGCAAGTCGCCAGTGCCAATCGCGTTGAAGGGACCGCCAACAACCGTCGTGCCGTCCAGAAGCCTGACGTCAAGTGTGCCGTCAGCGCCGTAAGATGACGCCGCGCGGTACATCAGCTGTGCGCGAAGGGCGATTTCCGGAATTTCGTACGCTGCGCCAACGCGAAAGCCGACATCTGTGCCCTTGAGGCCAAGGTGGAGCCGTGTGAATGCATTGCGGAAGTTCACGCGCTCGTAGTCGAAAATTTCCTGATAAACGCCGCCGATGATCCAGGCGCGGCCTTTGGCAAGATCAAACTTGTAACCGCAGGTCACACCAAGTTCGTTGATCGTGAAAGTTTCCGACAGCTTGCCGCTCAGTGTCGGCGCGGCGAAAGTTGTCGAACCGCCGTAGGGCTGGGCGAGCGTTGCTGCACAGCGCAGGTCGTCATTGATATTCACCTTCACTGCGCCGGAGAACACGACGTATGGATCTGTGTAATTGGTGCCAACCAGCGCCGGATTTCCATGCGCTGTGAACTTGCGGGTCGGATTCACATATGTAGCCCCCGAGCGCATGTTGAAGTTGCCTTCTTCAAAAAGAATGTCCGTATCTGCCTCGCCGCGCGCAAAGCCGCCAGCCTGCGCTGCGGAGAAGACACTGGCTGAAGCCAGAAATGCGAGAGCCGAAATTTTCAATATGCTGCGAGCCATACAGGCCTCCCCAAAGTCTTAATCACCCGTTCCGAGGTGTGTCACAAACTTGGTAGCAAATTTGTTTACGGGCGCAATGGTTTTCGTGGCGGGAAAATGGCGACAACACGGCGAGCGCGCCGCATTTCTCGGGAAAACATGCAATTTTGGCCACAACCAGAAGCCAAAATTCCGGTTTTCCCTTGAAAACGCTACGTCAACACGCGCCGGGCTTTCTAGAATCCCGGCTGTGGCGGAAAAGCAACAGCGGGCGGTCATTATGAAACCAGCGCTTGAAACGGCGTTCTCCACAGGGCGGGCCGCCAAAACCGGCGCGGGAAACATGTGCAGATCCCGCGCGAGCCGAATCCTTCATGAGCCATCGGACAACCTTTGCAGTGCCAGATTGACCTTGCCGGCTTCCTGATTGAGCTCCGCCTGCCGCTCGCGTTCGGCTGCGACAACCTCCGGCTTTGCGTTGGCGACGAAACGCTCATTGCCGAGCTTGCCGTTGATGCGCGCGAGTTCCGCGTCGATCCTGGCGATTTCCTTGCTGAGACGCGCGCGCTCGGCGTCGAGGTCAATCAGGCTGCCGAGCGGCAGGCACATGGTGGCTTCACCGACGACGATTTGGGCAGATGCGCTTGGCGCTTCGGTCCCATGCGAAATGGCGGTGACGCGGGCGAGGCGCTTGATGGCGGCTTCGTGGCGGGCGAGACGCTCTCGGCTCAAAGAATTGGCTCCAACAGCAACAAGCGGCGCGGTGGCTGATGGCGGGACGTTCATTTCCGAGCGGACGGAACGGATGCCGGAGACGAGATCGATCAGCCAGTTGATATCACCGGCAGCGGCTTCGTCAGCGAAAGACGGTGAAGGCCAATCGGCGTGGCAGAGCAACGTGTTGCGCGGGTTGCCCTCGCCTGCCGTCAGCGCCCAAAGCTCCTCTGTCATGAACGGCATGAACGGGTGCAGCAGGCGGTAAGTCTCGTCAAGGACATGGGCGAGCACAGCCTGCGCCTCGGCCTTTTCGCCCTCATTGTCGCCCATGAAAACCGGCTTCAACAATTCGAGATACCAGTCGCAGAGCTGGTTCCAGACAAATTTGTAGGCGGCGCTGGCGGCGTCGTTGAAGCGGTAGCTGGTGATGGCTGCGGTGATTTCATTGGCGGCGCGGGTGAGTTCGGTGAGAATCCAGCGATTTACAGCGAGCTTTGCATTCTCCGGTCTGAAATTTGCGTCCGCCGCCATGCCGTTCATCTGGGCAAAGCGGGTGGCGTTCCAGAGCTTGGTGCCGAAGTTGCGGTAGCCGGCGATGCGCGCCGGATCAAGCTTCACGTCGCGGCCCTGCGCCGCCATGATCGCCAGCGTAAACCGCAGCGAATCCGCGCCATACTCGTCGATCAGTTCGAGCGGGTCGATGACATTGCCCTTCGACTTCGACATTTTCTGCCCGTTCTTGTCGCGCACCAAGGCGTGGACATAGACGGTGTGGAACGGCTCGACCGGATTGCCCTTATCGTCCTTCATGAAGTGCAGCCCCATCATCATCATCCGGGCAACCCAGAAGAAGATGATGTCAAAGCCGGTGACGAGAGCGTCGGTCTGGTAATAGCGGGCAAGCTCCGGCGTCTTCTCCGGCCAGCCGAGCGTGGAGAACGGCCAGAGGGCGGACGAGAACCATGTGTCGAGGACGTCGGGATCGCGCTGCAGTTCGACAAAATCAAACCCGTCTTTGCCCAGCTGCCCCTGAAATCCCACATCATCGATATAGTCTTCGAAAAGATCGTTATCGGGTACAGCTTCAACGACCTCGGATACGCCATAAAACTCTCGCGCTTGCCGTTCGACTTCTTGAAATGAACGAGCAACAAACATTTGAGGTTTGCCTTTTCCATAGACAAACCCGTAATCAAATAGTTCATCGGGACTGTCTCTTTTTGGAGGGCCATACCATGCTGGTATTTGGTGCCCCCACCACAGCTGCCTTGAAATGCACCAGGGCTGAATGTTTTCCATCCACTGATAGTAGGTCTTGTCCCAGCTTTCCGGCAGAAGTTTCGTCCGTCCCTCGCGCACGGCGGCGATGGCGGGCTTGGCGAGTTCTTCGGCGTTGACGTACCATTGGTCGGTCAGCATCGGCTCGATGACGGTGCCGGAGCGGTCGCCGAAGGGCTGCATGATCTTCTTGTTTTCGACCGTGATCATCAGCCCATCGGCGTCGATATCGGCGACGACACGCTTGCGGGCCTCGAACCGGTCGAGGCCGCGGTATTCATCCGGCACGAGATTGATGGCGTCGACGGCGTTGGCATCCGGCTGACCGCCCGCTGCAACCAGAGCGCGGGCTTGGGCTGCGGCATCGACATACGGCGCACCATCGGCCCGCATCGCGCCCTTGGTGTCCATCAGCCGGTACATCGGGATGTTGTTGCGCTTGGCGACGCCGTAGTCGTTGGCATCATGTGCGCCGGTGATTTTCACTGCGCCAGAACCGAAATCCGGGTCCGGATATTCATCGGTTATGATCGGAATCAGGCGGCGATGCTCCTTCGGACCGACGGGGATTTCGCAGAGTTTTCCAATGATTGGCTTGTAGCGCTCGTCCGATGGGTGGACAGCGACGGCGCCGTCGCCGAGCATGGTCTCGGGGCGGGTGGTGGCGATGGAGATGTAATCGCGGGTTTCGCGCAAGGTCACATTTCCGGCGGCGTCTTTCTCGACATATTCATAGGTTTCGGGTTTTCCAGTCAAAGGATTTGCAGCGAGCGGATATTTGAAATGCCACATCGAGCCATCGACTTCGATGTTCTCGACCTCGAGGTCGGATATCGCGGTCTCGAACTTTGTGTCCCAGTTCACAAGGCGCTTGTCCTTGTAGATCAGGCCCTCATTGTAGAGATCGACGAACGCTTTGGTGACCGCATCGACCATCTGGTCGCCGGCCTCGCCATGATCGCCCATGGTGAACTTTTCGCGTGACCAGTCGCAGCTCGCGCCGAGGCGCTTAAGCTGATTGAAGATCAGCCCGCCGGACTCCTTCTTCCACTCCCAGATGCGCTCGACAAACTTCTCACGGCCCATGGTGTGGCGCGTCTCGTTGGTGCCGGAGGCCGCAAGCTGGCGCTCGACGACCATTTGCGTGGCAATGCCGGCATGGTCCATGCCCGGCTGCCAGAGGACATCCCTGCCCCGCATGCGCTCGAAGCGGACGAGAATGTCCTGCAAAGTGTTGTTGAGCGCATGACCCATGTGCAGCGAGCCGGTGACATTGGGCGGCGGGATGACGATGGAGAAAGCGTCCGCGCCCGGCTTGGCCCCAGCACCCGCCTTGAACGCACCCGCGTCATCCCACGCCTTGGCTATGCGTGGTTCAACCGAGGCGGAATCATATTTGGGTTCAAGCATGTCTGGTCTCAAATGTCCGGGAGGGATGGATGTGCTCTAAAGCGGAACGGGGGGATCAAGTCAATGTTGGCGCGCGGCTCCACATTGCCACGCCCCGTTGCCGGTCTGGCCATTGTCAAAGAACAGGGAAGCGGGGTGTGGACTCCTGCCTCTATGGTTTAGCGAATGTGACAAAAGCCACACCCCGCACGTCTGGCACTTCATGCTCCCGGACAGGTCGGTATCCACCGGACTGGGCAAATGACTGGCTCACGCCTGACACCTGCATGCACCGGGACCCCCGCAGCCGTGGCCGTGACCGGGCAACGGCATTTGCGCCGTCATTTTTGGACCCCGGGCCTTCTCGCACGCAAGAGTCTCCTCAAACGCACTATCCCCCGCACATTTTAGGGGAACCCATCGCGGCCGGAGAGAATGGTTCCATTAG
>JANPEK010000076.1:0-7288 GCA_031422915.1 Phyllobacteriaceae bacterium
GTCTCGATGACCGGCATCACCGGCTCGGCTTTGACTGACACGACCAAGGTTGCGCAGGCGGTCAAGCGTATCAAGTCGCATACGGATCTGCCCATTGCCGTCGGCTTCGGCGTCAAGACTGCTGAGCAGGCAAAGGTGATCGGCCAGTCCGCTGATGCGGTGGTTGTTGGTTCGGCCATTGTCAACCAGATTGCCAATACGTTGACCAAGGACGGCAAGGCGACGTCAGACACCGTTGACAGCGTCGCCACCATGGTGCGCGGCCTTTCCACCGGTGTCCGTGCCGCAAGGCTTGCAGCGAACGCCTGAACGACCTAGATTCAAAGTCATATCAAACAGGTCAGATGCAATGAACTGGATCACCTCCTACGTCCGCCCGAAGATCAATTCGATGCTGGGGCGGCGCGAAATGCCGGAAAATCTCTGGATCAAATGTCCAGAGACTGGCGAAATGGTGTTCCATACGGACCTCAAGAACAATCTGCATGTGATCCCGGCCTCCGGCTTTCATATGAAGATTCCAGCCAAGGAGCGTCTGGCGTCCTTCTTCGATGGCGGCCAGTATTCCGTTCTCGACAATCCGAAGGCGATCATCGACCCGCTGAAATTCCGCGACGAGAAGAAATACACCGACCGTCTGCGCGAAGCCAAGGCCAAGACCGGGCTGGATGATTCCATCATCAACGCCACCGGCACGCTCGATGGTTTGCCGATTGTCGCGATGGTGCAGGAATTTGCCTTCATGGGCGGTTCTCTCGGCGCGGCTGCCGGCGAGGCGATCATCAAGGGGTTTGAGACGGCAGTGGCGCAGAAGCGCCCGCTGGTGCTGTTTGTCGCTTCCGGCGGTGCGCGCATGCAGGAAGGCATCATTTCGCTGATGCAGCTGCCGCGCACTACTGTCGCGGTTAACCTTCTGAAAGAGGCGGGCCTGCCTTACATCGTTGTTCTGACCAATCCGACCACCGGCGGTGTCACGGCATCATATGCGATGCTGGGTGACGTTCATTTGGCCGAACCCGGCGCGCTCATCGGCTTTGCCGGTCAGCGTGTCATCGAGCAGACGATCCGCGAGAAACTGCCGGAAGGCTTCCAGCGGTCCGAATATCTGATGGATCATGGCATGGTGGACCAGGTGGTGGCTCGCAAGGATTTGCGCACGACGATTTCAAGCTTGCTGCACATTTTGATGAAGAAGCCAGCGCCGGCGCGGGACCAGCTTCCCGCTGTGGCGTGATGACTGCGCTTTTGACAGCCGAGCAGGAAATCGAGCGGCTCCTGTCGCTGCATCCAAAGGGTTTTGACCTGTCCCTGGACAGGATAACCGGTTTGCTGGCAACGCTTGGCAACCCGCAGCGAAAGCTGCCGCCAACCATCCACATTGCCGGAACGAATGGCAAAGGCTCGGCCTCCGCTTTCTCGCGCGCGCTGCTCGAAGCATCCGGCCAGTCGGTGCACGTACACACCTCGCCGCATCTCGTGCGCTGGCATGAGCGCTATCGCATGGGGCGCAATGGAGGAGGTCAGCTTGTTGATGACCAGACATTCGCCAATGCTGTCCGGCGCGTTGCCGATGCCAATGGTGGCCAAAAAATCACGGTGTTTGAAATCCTCACTGCCGTTGGGTTCGTCTTGTTTTCGGAACATCCTGCCGATGCCTGCGTCTTGGAAGTCGGCCTTGGCGGCCGGTTTGACGCGACCAATGTCATCGAAAAGCCTGCTGTCACATTGATCATGCCGATCTCGCTCGACCATGAGGCCTATCTTGGCGACCGCGTCGAGCTGATTGCCGCTGAAAAGGCCGGGATCATCAAGAAGGGCTGCCCGGTCGTCATTGGCGCGCAGAGCGAAGACGCCGCGCGCGAGGTGCTGATTGACACGGCTGCACGGTTGCGCTGCCCGATGGCCGTTTACGGTCAGGATTTCCATGCCCGGCAAGAGCATGGCCGCATGGTCTATGAAGACGAAGACGGATTGATGGACCTGCCGCTGCCGCGTCTGCCCGGCCGCCACCAGCTGGCCAATGCCGCCGCCGCCATCCGTGCCGTCAAGGACGCCGGTTTCCCGCACACCAATGAGGTCGCCGAGCGCGCCATGCTCAATGTCGAATGGCCCGCGCGGATGCAGAAACTCGACAAGGGCCGCTTGATCGGCTTTGCGCCCAAGGGTTCGGAAATCTGGCTCGACGGCGGCCACAATCCGGGTGCCGGCGCGGTCATTGCCGAGGCGCTTGCCGAGCGCGAAGACAAGGTCGAACGTCCGCTGTTCATGATCACCGGCATGATCAACACCAAGGACGCAACCGGCTATTTCCGCGCCTTCCACGACATGGTGCGCCATGTTTTCACCGTGCCGGTGACCAACAGCGAGGCAGGCGTGCCGCCGGAGAAGTTGGCGCTGATGGCGGAAGACGCCGGTCTGTCTGCCGAGCCGGTTGCCTCGGTGGAAAACGCGCTGAGGCTGCTCGGCGACGATTGGGACGCCAAGGAGCGGGCCCCGCGCATTCTGATCGGCGGGTCACTGTATTTGGCAGGGCAAGTGCTGGCGCAGAACGGGACGCCGCCGGAATAGGTCAATCCTGCAGCACGTGATGGAGAAAAAACATACCTTGCAAACAACATACAAAGCCGTGCCCGAATCCGATGTAACCGCTGCGTTCTCACCAGAGCGCAAGGCTCGCATCGCGACGCGTGCGGCCGCATTGGTGGCGGAAGAGTTCGCCCTGCGTGACATAAGAAAGGCACGGCAGATTACGCAAGAACAAGTGGCAGAGAAGCTGGGCGGCAAACAGGTTTACATTTCACGGCTGGAGAAGCGGGCTGATGTGAAGATTTCGACATTGCGTGATTACATTCAGGCCTTGGGCGGGGACCTCCAATTGCTGGTGACGTTTCCAAATGGCGAAGCGGTGTCGATCAAGGAACTTGGCATGGTGCGCAATAATGGCAAAAGCGCCGAGCGGAAAGCACAATCAAAAACCGGAAAGAAGAAGGCGGCTTGATCTGATCAGGTTTCCAGTCAATCCAGCAACTTCTCCAACGTAAGGAAGCGCTCTTTCAACTGAAACCGCTCGTAGAACCGCCGCGCATCCGTATTGCCTGCATGCACACCAAGTCTCAGCCATTTGCGCCCGGCCTGACGTGCCAGTCTCTCGCATTGCATCAGCAGAAGGTGGCCGATGCCGCGATTGCGGTGTGATTTCAGCACTGCAAGATCGCCCACATGGGCGTACTCGTAAGGTATCTCTTCGCGGCTTTCCTCGGAATTGAGCGACGGATTGAGTGTCGCATAGCCGACTGCCAGACCGGCAAGATCAGCGATCAGAAAGTGGCCATTGTTGCGCTGATTGTCCTCGCGAATCCAATCAACATACCACGGCCCGATGTCCGAAGACGGTTTTAGCCGGTCGTAAAATTGGCTCTCATGATTCTGCAACTCGCGGACAATGGCGATGATCTGCGCTTCGTCGCTGTCACGATAGGGGCGGATGGTTGCGGGCGGTGTCATCCGTGCTTCATGGCGCTTTGCGGTCTGCAATGCAATTCCAACAAAAAACCCGGCATCGCTGCCGGGTTTGACAAGTTGAGTTTTCGACAATTACGCCGCTGCGTTCTTGATCCAGCTGGACAAAACGGTCTTTGGCGCAGCGCCAACCTTCATGTCAGCGCGCTCGCCGTTCTTGAACATCAACAGCGTCGGGATCGAGCGCACGCCAAGCTGGGCGCCAAGGTCCGGGTTTTCGTCGATGTTGAGTTTGACGATTTTGACCTTGCCGGCATACTCCGTTGACAATTCTTCCAGCGACGGGCCGATCATCTTGCACGGGCCGCACCATTCCGCCCAAAGGTCCACCACCACTGGAATGGTGGAATCCAGCACCTCGGTTTTGAAGTTCGCAGAGTCGACTTTGATGGTAGCCATTGGGTTCTCCTGTCCGGACTGTGCCGGGAACTTGTTTCATGCCGGATGTAGGCCCTGTTCGCGGCACATTCAAGAATGACAGTCTCACGAAGCCGCGAGCGCATCAAGCGCGGCGTTCAGCGACGCTTCGTCAAGGCTGATGAAATGCGGACCCTCGGTGTAAACCAGCGCCGCCTCGACAGACTTATCCGGGTAAAGCGGCTTAAGCACCAGCCGGTAAAGCGCAAGCTGGGCACTATGGCTCCGCGGCACATCAGTGAGCGTGTGTGCTGCAGGGCGGCTGGTCTTGTAATCAACGATCAGGACACGCTTGTCCGTGACCGCCAGCCGGTCGATCTTGCCGCTGATGCTTCGCGTCTCGCCGCCAATCCTGACTGTGCCGCCGATAGACACTTCGGCGCGGGAGCCTTCTGCAAAGACCGGCGCAAAACGGGGATCTTCCAGAATGGTGAAAACCTGATCCAGAAGGCGCGTCACGTCGGTGGGTGCGCCGCCAAGCATCTGCGCCAGATAGCGCCCTGCGGCAGCCCTGCGCTGATCGGCTGCCATGCCGGGGAGCACTTCCAAAAGCCGGTGCAACGCCGACCCGCGCCGCATGCCTTCGCTCGGCGCGCTGTCGTCGGCATTGAGAACGGGCGACTTTGCGCTGGCTTCCGGACTTTCCTCAATCGCCAAGCCTGTTCCAGACGGTGTCAATGGGCGCGGTGGCAAAATGACCGGCGGCAATTTCTCGGTCAACCAGGCGGGCATGATATCGGATGAAAGCGTCTCTGACGCGTCCACAATGTCATCGTTGAAAACGGTTTCGCCGAGCTTGTAAATCAGATGCTGTGCCCCGGTTACAGCGTGCGGCTCATCGCTTGCTCCCGGCTTTCCGGCAAGCGCGGCGCGCACCATATCGATCCAGGTCGGTACCGGAGACACGCGAACACCGCTGTAGCCGCAGACAACCAGCACATCTTCGGCACGCGTCATGCCGACGTAAAGCAGACGTTTGTACTCAGCATGTTGCGCGTCAGAGAGCACCGCTCGCATCGGCTCAATCACGGAATTGCGGAACTCCGTCTTTGGCACCCAGACAAAGCCGTCCATGCTGCGGTTTCCGGCAGCAAGCGGAAGGGCAAGCAGTGGTGCTTCATGGTGGCCACCCAGCGGATTTGAGCCAGGATCGACCAGAAACACATACGGCGATTCCAGCCCTTTGGCACCGTGCACCGTCATGATGCGCACTTCGTCCCGCCCGGCGCTCGCCTCGCGCTTGATCTCGGGGGCTGCGTCCGACAGTGTTTCGACGAATGTTTGAAGTCCGTGCAGGCCGCTCTTCTCGGACGTCAGCGCGAAGGACAGAAACTCGTCAATAATGTCCGCCGCCTCCTCACCCAGCCGTGCGATCAATTTCTTGCGCACACCGTCGCGGCCGAGGATCGTTGCGAAAAACTCATACACAGGCACAAAATCAGCTTCGCCGCGCCACCGCTCCAAGTCGGCCACGATCCTGGCAAGCCGGGAGCTGTCGCGAGAACGGTCCTTTAGACGGGCGAAGAGCGAGACGCGGCCTTTGCGCGCTGATGCAAGGCCCGTCAGGTCATCATCGCTGAGCGCAAACACCGGGCTGCGCAGCAGTGCGGCAAGTGAAAGGTCGTCGTCCGGCTGCAACGTGATCCGTGCAATCGCCATCAGGTCAAGGATGGCAATATGCGACGTCAGTACAAGGCGGTCGGCACCCGCCACCGGCACCTTACGGTCCTTTAGCTCCTTGGACAGGGCATGCATGAATTGATCACGCTTGCGCACCAAAACGAGAATGTCACCGGCGCGGACAGTCATGCCCGTAGCTGGATTGCGCTCATTGCCGATTACCGCCTGAATTGTCTTTGCGACCTGCTCCGCCAATTGCACCGCAGGCGCGGTCGCGTGATCGACAGGCTCGGTCCAATCTTCCTCCGTCTCGTTCTTTGCCGCCCGGATTTGCTCCCACACCTCCACCCGACCGTGCTGGTTTTGCCGGTTTGTCGTGTGAAGGATATACGACCCGCCGGACACGAGGCCGGGCTCGAAAGCGCCGCTGTCAAACACATGATCGACGGCCTGCAGCACTTCCTTTGTCGAGCGAAACGACAGGGGAAATTCCACCGGTTCAAACGGCAACCCGGCGTCCCGCACTGTCTTGCCCCGCTCGCGTCCTGTTGCTGCGAAAACCTCGGGGCGGGCGCCCTGGAACGAGTAGATCGACTGTTTTTCATCGCCGACCACAAACAGGGTGCGCCGCTGTCTTGCGGCTGTTTCGCCGGCGAAGAAGTCGGATGTCAGCGTGTTGACGATGTCCCATTGGCGCGGGCTTGTGTCCTGCGCCTCGTCAACCAATACGTGGTCAATGCCTTGATCGAGCTTGTATTGAACCCAGCCGGCGGCAAGATCACGATTGAGCAGGCGCTGCGTTGCGTCAATCAGGTCATCGTAATCAAGAAAACCGCCCGCCCGCTTCATGTCGCGGTGAATGTCAATCAGCCGGCGCAGCAGCACGTATGCTGAACTGGAGATATCCAGCATTGCGCGCCGGGTGAGCTTGTCCCTGACGGCGGCGATTTCAGCTGAAGCGAGCTCGAACCGGTCGGCAAAGTCCGCAGCGATGGATATCAAAGGCTCCTTGGCATAGGTGGACGCTTTGCGCGGCACGCCATCCGCCTTCAAGAATGTTTCCTGCAGCAATTGATACCGCTCGTCAGCAGCTGTGGCGAGAAAGATCAGGGCAAGCTTTTCGCCGAAGTTCTGGATTGTGGAAAGCCGCGCACCGCCTGCCGCTTCGCAAAGTGAAAGCAGCATATCTTCAGGCAGCGCAGGCAGAGGCCAAGCCCCGGCCATTATGGTCTCGCGGGTTTCGCCAGGCTTGAGTCCTGCCATCGCCTCAAGCGCCTGTGGCGCGACAATGCCTTTGTCGATGCCTGCGAGAAAGACCTGAAACGCGCCGCGTTGCGGGCCCGAGAGCACAGCGTCATAGAGCGTGTCGAGCCCGAATTCGCCCGCCGCGTCCAGCGCGGTTTCAAAGGCCGACGTCAGTGCCTCATCACCGCCGCGCTGCGCTTCGATGACAAGGCGGCGCTTGGCCTCACGCCGGTAAAGCGCGTCGGTCTCATCGTCCAGCAATTCAAAATGACCGGCAATATTGGCTTCCAGCGGAAACCGCTTCAAGACCGTGGTGCAAAAGGCGTGGATGGTCTGGATTTGCAAGCCGCCAGGCGTTTCGAGCGCCTGCGCAAACAGGCTGCGGGCTTTTTTCAAATCGGCACTGTCCGGCCGCTTGCCATCAATGTCGACAATTGACGCGGCGAGCGCCGCATCATCAAGCGCGGTCCATGCTGACAGCCGGTCA
>JANPEK010000077.1:0-3059 GCA_031422915.1 Phyllobacteriaceae bacterium
GCAGCGGGAGCAGAACGTGGCGGCGGTTCGGGCGTGATTGTTTAGGCTGCCTTGTTTCGGCTTTGATATGGTACGGCGAACGGCACCCGCCTTCGCCAAGGCTCGAATTTGGCCAAGTCCGGGTCGTCGGGACAAGCCCGACGATGACGACATTTTGGGAATTTTGTTGTAATTACAATCGCTTGCAAGCGCCAAGAGCGGGGACAGTTGCCGTTTAGAGGCAACTGTCCCCGGGTTGCCACCTGAACGCTTCGACCGCGAAATAATGCACGTCTTTCAGTATGGAATCGACCGGGTGAATATCTTTTCGCCGGTAGCCAGGTGGTGGTCCGGGGCGGAAGGGGCTGATGCGGGTTGGTTTGTAAGGGGCTTTGGATGAAAGGAATTCGTCACGCCTTGCGCGCCATCTGGCGAGGCGGCGGGCTTGTTTGGGGAGGTCGTTGAGCGCGTGACGCATGGCGCGGAGGCGGTTGAAGAGGAGCGTGGCGTTGACGGGTTGAGCGGCGAGTGTGGCGTGATGATGGGCGAGTGATGCGTCGAAGGGTCGGACTTCGTGCATCGATCCGGCCGCGTTGATTTCGTTTTCCCAAGCCTCTTGGTCGAAATGTTTGAGCGGGTCGATGAGTTGGAAGCGCGGAGTGTGCGATCCGGTGGACGTGGCGCAGGATGCAAAAAATGCCGGGAGCGGGCGGGACGGGCGGAATTTGATGATGATTCCGCGTGCGGCGATGACGATCAATCTGCGGATGGCGGATTCGGCCGGGCGCAGGATGAGGAGGATGGCGGCGTAGAGTGCGCGTGGGAGGGTGAAGGTGGCGGGTGTGTTGGGGTTTGCATTGCCCTGGTCTAGCGGCAGTCCCCTCTCCGTCGGCTTCGCCGACACCTCTCCCCGCAAGCGGGGAGAGGTTGAAGCCGCCGTGGTTGGTTTACCCTCGCCCCGCTTGCGGGGAGAGGTGTCGCGGGCGCAGCCCGTGACGGAGAGGGGACTGCTGCCGGACAAGTGACTGCTGCCAACGCCAACACTCCGTAGCATCGCGAACAGCTCGGCGATGATACCTAAGAGCAATGCGTGGTTGCGGGTGATGGCCATTTCCCAGTTCACTGTATGCACGATCTCTTGTTGAACACGACGGGGATTATCAGGCTGGATTTTGAGTGGGTGGATAAGTTGCTGCGGAAAAAGTTGTGATTTCAATGATATCAATGGGTTGGCGGAGTTTTGCTACGGGATAAGTCTGGCGGTGTTGGCTGCTCATCTGGCTGACTCGCCCTCACCGCTTCGCTGCGCGAAGCAGCCTCTCCCGCGAAGCGGTAGAGGTGAAAGAGCGCCGTTAATCAAGCGTTGCGGCGGGTCAGATTTTCGTATGGGGTGCCGTCGCGCCTGGTGTAGATGGCTGGCTTGGCGTTTTTGGGGGCGATCAGGTCGATGTCGGGGTAATAGGCCGCGTCCTCATCTTTGCGTGAACCCACTTCCAGAACCGTTGCATCGCTCTGCGAACGGTTTTGCAAACAGTGGCCGTTTTGATCGCCCGCCTTGAAGCCGGCAGCGTCGCCGGATTTCAGAATTTCTTCGCCGCTGTCTGTCACGAGGGTGACTTCGCCCGACAGGACATAGATGAACTCGTCTTCGCTGGTGTGCCAATGCCGCTGTGCGGACCAGGCACCGGGCGGAAGGCGCAGGAAGTTGACGCCGAATTGGGTTAGGCCTGCGGCATCGCCGAGCCGTGTACGTTCGCGGGCGAGACAGGGTTCGTCAAAAGGCGGCGGGTAGAGCGTGCCGGTGACGGATGCGAGGGCGGATGATTCGATCTTTTTGGTCACTCTCGCTCCGAGCCTCCAGCCATTCAGGCGTGTCCGGCCTCAAGGATCAGCCTTGAGGGATCGACGCCGATCATCGCGAGCGCGCGGTCGTAGGTGCGGCTGATGTCTTCGTCGAAGAGGACTTTGTGGGTTGCCGGGCAGGTGAGCCAGCCGTTTTCGGCGATTTCGTTTTCGAGCTGGCCGGGGGCCCAGCCGGAATAGCCGAGCGTCATCATGGCTTGGCGCGGGCCGTGGCCGCCTGAAATGGCGCGCAGGATATCAACAGTGGCAGTCAGGCAAATGTCTTCCGAAATCGGCATGGTGGAATTGACCATGTAGTCATCAGAGTGAATGACGAAGCCCCTGCCCTTATCGACCGGACCGCCATCGCGGACCACGAAATCGCGCGCCGAAACCGGCAGTTTGATCGCATCATCCTCGTTGACGATGCCGACCTGCACCAAAAGATCGGAAAAAACCATGGGCTGGCGATGGTTGATGATGAAACCCATCGCCCCTTCATCCGAATGGGCGCAGATATAGACAACAGAACGGGCAAACCGCGTGTCGCCCATGCCGGGCATGGCCACGAGGAAATGGTCGTTGAGGAAGCCCTTGCCGGGGCCTTTGTTGCGGAGTGAAGCGATGTCCATGACGGCATGGTATCAAGGAACTGGAAAAATTAAAGTCTCAAGTCCAACTTTCGCCGACCGGAAATGCAAGAAATGAAGCGGTCTCACGAAATCGGGATTTGCAAATGAACGCGACACGGGCGAAAGCGGCGTCATGAAACAGATTTTTGCGACGATTTTGGCGCTTTCCGCCTCTTGTTTTGCAATATCGGCGGCAAATGCTGCCGCGAGCCAATGGCAGGATATTGCGGGCGGGCGCATCCGTCTTGTGGTGGCCGAACCTGCACCGGGCAGGAAAGACGTGCAGGCGATGCTGCAAGTCGATCTTCAGCCCGGCTGGAAGACCTATTGGCGTGACCCCGGCGATGCGGGCGTGCCGCTTCAAATGGACGTTTCCAAGTCAACAAATGCGTCGCTTGCGGGCGTTGATTATCCTGCCCCGCACCGGTTTGATGACGGCACCAGCGTTTGGGCGGGATACAAGGAGCCGGTGGCGTTCGGCATGCGCCTTGAGCGCGGCGACGTGGCCAAGCCTGTTACCATTTCGGGCAATGTCTTTCTTGGCGTGTGCGAGAAGATATGCGTGCCGGTGCAGTTTGAATTCAATGTCGATGCAAAGGACAGCGC
>JANPEK010000078.1:0-6746 GCA_031422915.1 Phyllobacteriaceae bacterium
CGGACGAGCGGCGAGGTGCGGATGGCGACATTCTGGGTCGGAGCGGCGCTCATGACTGGCTCCCCTGGCGAAGTTCGGAATAGAGGTAGGGCACGATGACGGCGGCGATCATGCAAAGCATCACGATGGCCGAGGATGCGCCGATGCCCATCGATTGGCGGGTGAAGGTGAAGTCGTACATGGCGATTGCGGGGATGTAGGTGGCCCTGCCCGGCCCGCCGCCGGTCATGGCGATCACGAGGTCGTAGGTCTTGATCGACAGATGCGCGAGAACCACAAAAGCCGAGAGAAACGCGGGGCGCATCAGGGGGATGATGATGCGGGTGTAAAGGTTCCAGTTCGATGCACCGTCGATCTGCGCAGCTTTCAGGATTTCATTGTCCACGCCGCGCAGGCCAGCCAGAAACATCGCCATGACGAAGCCGGAGGATTGCCAGACTGCTGCGACAACGATTGTGTAGATCGCCATGTCGCTGTCCTTGATCCAGCGGAACGAGAACGTCTCCCAGCCCCAGCTTTTCACGACCGCTTCAAGGCCGATGCCCGGATCAAGGAACCACTTCCAGGCAACGCCTGTGACAATGAACGACAGCGCCATCGGGTAAAGGTAAATCGGGCGCAGCATGCCTTCGATGCGGATTTTCTGGTCGAGCAGGATGGCAAGCCCAAGCCCGATCACCGTGCACAGGATGATGTACATCGGCGCGAAGATGGCGAGATTGGTGAGCGAGATTTTCCAGTTTCTATGCTCGAAAAGTGCGACATAATTCTTGAGACCGACAAACTCGGTGAAATCTGTCGGCAAGAGTTTGGCGTTGGTGAAGGACAAGATCAGCGTGAAAGCGATGAAGCCGTAGACGCAGACCAGCACTGCCGCAAAACTTGGTGCGAGCACCAGCTTCGGCAGGTTGGTTTGCAGCCAGCCGATCCGGTCTGCGGTTCTTGTCCGCATCGAAACTGCTTGCCTGGGCGTTGACGTGTTCGCCATTTACCTGTCCTCCTTCCGCCCATCGCGGCCTTATGTCCGTTCATGCCCGGCCCGCTTGTTTGCGGGCCGGACTGTGTCTGGTTTCATTGTGCTAGTGTGCTGCCGGACGGGTTTGCCGTCCCGCCCGGCAGCCGGGAGGTTACTGCTTTGCAGCAGCAACGACCTTGGCGAGTTCGGCTGCGGCGGCTGCCGGGTCGAGTTCGCCATTGAATGCGCCGGTTACGACGTCATAGAGCGCGTTTTTGATTGCTGCCGGTGCAGCATGGCCGTGTGCCATGGAGCCAAACAGCGAGCCTTTGGTGTTGGCTTCGGCAAGATCAGCCATCGCCTTCTTGCCACAGTCGTCAAAGGCATCATTGGGGACATCGGTGCGCGCCGGAGCGGAGCCCTTGACCACGTTGAACGCCGACTGGAACGATGGTGCCATGATGGACGCGGCCATCTGCGCCTGCGCTGCCTTGGCTTCATCGCCAACCTTGAACATCATGAACTGGTCGGAGTTGAAGGTGACCGCGCCTTGGGTTCCGGGGAAGCGGATGCAGACGAAATCTGCGCCCGGCTTTTTGTCGGCCTTGATGAATTCGCCCTTGGCCCAGTCGCCCATCATCTGCATGCCGCCCTTGCCTTCAATGACCATGGCAGAAGCAAGGTTCCAGTCGCGACCGGAGAAGTTGTCATCAACATAGGTGCGCAGTTTGGCAAGGCGGGTGAAGGCCTCGACCATCTTTTCGCCGCCGAGCGCCGCCGGGTCGAGGTCGATCATCGCCGCCTTGTAGAAGTCCGTGCCGAGTGACAGCACGACGGCGTCAAACACGGTGGCTTCCTGCCAAGGCTGACCGCCGTGGGCGAGCGGGGTGATGCCGTTGGCCTTCATCTTGTCGAGAACGGCGACCAGTTCGTCCCATGTCTCAGGGGCCTTGCCACCGGCTGCGTCGAGAGCAGCCTTGTTGATCCAAACCCAGTTGGTCGAGTGGACGTTGACGGGCGCGGCAATCCACTTGCCGTCATATTTGGAGAAGCCCTGCAATGCGGCAGGCACGACAGCGTCCCAGCCCTCCTTGGCGGCAACGTCATTCAAGTCGCCGACAACGCCCTGTTTGGCCCAGTCGGTGATGTCAAAGCCGAGCGACTGCACGGCTGTTGGCGGGTTGCCGCCGGTAACGCGGGCGCGCAGTGCCGTCATTGCCGCCTCGCCGCCGCCGCCTGCAACCGGCATGTCTTTCCACATAACAGACTGGGATTCGAGATCCTTCTTCAAGACCTCAAGCGCAGCAGCTTCGCCGCCCGACGTCCACCAGTGCAGCACTTCAACTTCGGCTGCTTTGGCCAATATTGTCGAACCGGCCAGCGCCATTCCGGCGATCATTGTCAATTTCATTCCATGCACGGGATTTCCTCCGAGTTGATGTGCGTTCACGACTTTTCCCGTCTGCCG
Source organism: Phyllobacteriaceae bacterium (assembly GCA_031422915.1). Lineage (GTDB taxonomy): Bacteria > Pseudomonadota > Alphaproteobacteria > Rhizobiales > Rhizobiaceae > JANMEX01. The sequence goes on from JANPEK010000078.1 coordinate 2,424, forward strand.
ATGTCCGGTCATACGGATTTCACCCAAGGCGCTCGCGTGCGGCCGATCCGCATCGTCAGTGTTTTCACCTCAAGGAATTCATCAAGGCCATAGCGGCCAAGTTCGCGGCCGGAGCCGCTTTGTTTGAACCCGCCGAACGGCATTTCCGGAAAGCCGTCCATCCAGGTGTTGGTCCAGATCGTTCCCGCCTGGACGCGGCGGGCAAACGACAGGCACGTGTGGATGTTCTCGCTCCAGACGCCGGCCGAAAGCCCGTAAGCAGCGTCGTTGGCGAGCGCCACGGCTTCATCAAGCGTGCGGAATGTCATCACCGAAAGCACCGGCCCGAACACTTCCTCGCGCGCAATCGCCATGTCCGGCGTGACGTTCGAGACAACTGTCGGCTCGTAGAATTGGCCGGACAGGCCAGGCACATTAAAGCCAGCGCCACCAAGCCGGACCTCGGCGCCTGCCTTCTGCGCATCGCGGACGTAGCCGTCGATCTTGCCGAGATGCGCAGTCGAGATGATCGCGCCGACCTGTGTTGCAGGATCAAGCGGATCACCGAACGGCACCTTGGCAGAGAGCGCGACAACCTTCTTCACAAAAGCCTCGGCGATATCCTCGTGGACAATAATGCGGCTGCCGGAATTGCAGCATTCGCCGGCGTTGAAATAGACCCCGAAGGTCACAGCGTCTGCCGCACTTTCGAGATCAGCGTCAGGGAAGATAACCTGCGGGTTCTTGCCGCCCAGTTCCAGCGCGACCTTCTTGAGCGTGTTGGAAGCTGTGGCGGCGATGCTCTTGCCGACTGCGGTCGAGCCGGTGAATGTGACCATGTCCACATCTTCATGCGACGTCATCAGCGCGCCGACCGGCTGGCCAAAACCGAGGACGATGTTGACCACGCCGTCAGGGACGCCTGCCTCAAGAATGAGATCGCCCAGTATCGCCGTTGTCGATGGCGTCATCTCCGAAGGCTTGACCACACAGGTGCATCCGGCAGCCAGCGCAAACGGCAGTTTTTGCGACAGTATCCAGAACGGGAAATTCCACGGCGTGATGATTGAAACAACGCCTGCGGGTTCCTTCAGGATTACGCCCAGCATATCAGGCCCAAGCGTATTGTGGCTGTCGCCATGCAGCGTGCGGGCCAGCGAGGCGGCATAGCGCCAGAGGTCTGCCGAACCTTCCACTTCGCCGCGCGACTGGCTGATTGGCTTGCCGCTTTCCAGCGTTTCCAGCAGCGCCATCGGCTCGACATTCTTCTCAATGAGGTCGGCGACTTTCAACAGAAATCCCGCCCGCGCCTTGCCGGACAGAGTGCTCCAGCGGCCATCGTCGAATGCCTTGCGCGCCGCTGAGATCGCTGCCAGCGTTTCCGCTTCGCCGCCAAGTGCCGAGATGCTGGCAACGATTCCATGCGATGGCGAGATGCGTTCAAACGTTCTGCCGTCCGCGCTGTCCTGCCACTGGCCGTTGATGAAATGGCGGCCCTTGTACGGCTCGGATGGAAGCGTTGTGCGGCTTGCCGGAATAACTGTGAATTTGGTCATTTCAGGCTCCCGGAAACTGTGGTTTGCGCTTGGCGCGGAAGGCCGCGACGCCCTCGGCCTTGTCGGCAGTGGCTGACGTCATACCGCTGCCAAGCGCTTCAATCATCGCGCTTGTGTCTTCGCCGACAGCAGCGTGGATCATGTATTTCGCCACCTCGGACGCGCGCGGCGATGTCTCTGTCAGCCGCGATGCCACTGCCTGTGCAGCGGCGTACGGGTCGTCGGCCAATTCAGCAACAAAGCCGAATGCCAGGGCGCGTTCAGCCGACACGCGACGCCCGAACAGCGCCATTTCCTTGAGCACAGGCTCCGGCAGCAACCGGCTCAGCCGCTGTGTGCCCGACCAGCCCGGCACGATGCCGACGGAAGTTTCCGGCAGTGCAAACTCGACACTTTGCGCAGCGATGCGAATATCGCAGCAAGCCGCCAGTTCCAGCCCGCCTCCGAATGCATGGCCGCGTATTGCTGCAATCGTCGGCTTTGAAAGCCGCGCCAGCCGGTCGAATATCCGGTGGCCGCCGCGCACCCATTGGCGTGCGAATGCGTCCGGCGACAGGTCGGCCCAGGAATTGATGTCGGCTCCGGCGCAGAAGAAGCGCTCTCCGGCAGCGCAAAGGATGACGCAGACAATGTTTGCATCGTCCTCGATCACATCGCAAAGCCGCGCCAGCTCGATCAGCATTGCGGGTGTCAGCGCATTCAGTTTGGACGGATTGTCCAGCGTGATTGTCGCAATATTTGCGTCTACCGACAACAGGATAACGCTCATAGCTTCAGCCCCATCGGTTCGGGTTTCAACAGCATTGTGGGCATCAGCGTCGCGTTTTCGGCGATTTTCACGCGGCCAAGCGAGGCCTCGGCAATGTCGCTGCGCGCATTAATCCCCGGCATGATTTCAGTCGCCAGCAATCCGTCACTTGTCAGCCGGATGACACAGCGCTCGGTGACATACATCACGTCCTGTCCCGTCTCGACGGCACGCTTGCCGGAGAAGGTGACATGTTCGACCGCATCGACCATCTTGGTGAACTTGCCGGGCTTGACGACCGTCAGTGCCGTGTCCGTCAGCGCTATGTCGGCACCCGCCTCAAACCAGCCGGAGAACACGATCTTTTTTGCGTTGGCCGTGATGTCCACAAACCCGCCGCAGCCTGCCGTGAGATATGGCTTCTTGCCGAGTTTTGACACGTTGACGTTTCCCTCGATGTCCACTTCCAGAAACGACAGGAAGCTCATGTCGAAGCCGCCGCCTTGGAAGTATGTGAACTGGCTCGGCGAGGGCATGAAGGCATCGGCGTTGGAGGCGCAGCCGAAGGCGAATCCTGTCAGAGGCATGCCGCCGACTGCGCCTTGCTCAATGGCCCAGGTCACGGACTGCGCATGGCCCTCTTCCAGCAATACGCGCGGCACCATTGCCGAAATGCCGAAGCCGAGATTGGCGGTCTGCCCCTGTTTCAACTCCATCGCCGCGCGGCGGGCGATGATCTTTTCAACGCCATGTTCAGCCGCCTTGAAGCTTTCCCAAGGCCGCATGATCTCGCCTGAAATGGCCGGATCATAGAAGGTTTCGGTGGTCTGCTTCTGCTCGGGATCGACGACGACCAGATCCACAAGATGTCCCGGCACGCGCACATCATGCGGGCGCAGCGAGCCGGCAGCGGTGACGCGCTTCACCTGCGCGATAATCAGGCCACCATTGTTGCGCGTGGCTATCGCCTGATCGAGGCCGCCGAGATAGGCACCTTCATGCTCGTACGTCAGATTGCCGCGCTCGTCGGCAGTCGTTGCCCGCAGAATGCAGACGTCCGGCGCGATGTTGGGGAAATGCAGCCAGGTTTCGCCGTTCAGCTCCACCCGCTTGACAATCGGTTTCGCCGCGCCCTTGGCATTCATCGCGCAGCCTTCACGCACCGGATCGACAAAGGTTTGCAGACCGACCTTCGTCAAAACGCCCGGACGGCGGGCGGCAACATCGCGGTGCATGTCGAACATTATGCCGGACGGCACATTGTAGGCGGCGATGCGGTCTTCGACGACCATCTTCCAGATTTCGGGCATCGGCAGGTTTGACGGGCCGGACGGATAGGAGCCCGCGATGACTGTCGAGATCAGCCCGTCCTTGGCAATATGGTCAATGCCCTTCACGCCATACATGTCGCCAGCGGCAATCGGGTGCAGCATGGTCAAGTTGCGCGGATGGCCTTCGGTGTCGAAGCGAATGCCGATTGCCGCAAGCATCTTGTCCGGGCACCCCAGCGCCGACGACGACGAGACTGTGACAACCGCTTTGTCCTTGATGCGGGCGGCAGCTTCTGTGAACGTTGTGATCTTGCCCATTTTAGCCACCATAATTCACTTTGACGCGGCGACCGGTTTCGCCAGCCTCTTTGACAGCCTCCGCCACCGCCAGCGACTTGACGCCATCCCAGCCATCGGCAGCCGGTGTGCCGGTGCCTGCCACTGCCTCCTGAAAGCGTTTCACCGCTTGGCCGTAAAGATTGTGGGTGCTGTAGGAAATCTGCTCGCGGCCCTTGCCGGTCACCAGTTCAATCTCGCCGACCGGCTGCTGCGTCATCACGCCCTTGGCGATGATCGAGCCTTCCGTCCCGTGCACTTCGATGCCGGTTCCTGCATGGGCGTGAGTGAAACTTTCATGCGCGAAAATCTGCGCTCCGGACGGCATCGACCAGACCGACATGACCGAGTCCTCAACGCCCTGCCCCATGCCGGAGGCCGTCGCCATCGCCACGACTTCGACAGGGTCTTCGCCGAGATGGAACCGGACAGT
>JANPEK010000079.1:0-2696 GCA_031422915.1 Phyllobacteriaceae bacterium
CGTGCCGAAGATGCAGCCGATGTGATTGCCAAGCGGCTGAAGAATGCAAAAGTCGAAATCGAGCATTGGCGCGAGTATGACTATGTTGTCATCAACGACGATCTGGATCGCGCGTTTTCCTCAGTGGTTTCAATCGTTTCGGCGGAACGCCTGCGGCGGGACAGAAGGCCGGGACTGTTTGATTTCGTCAGCGGGTTGTTGGCGGAGGAGGTGGGGTAATGCTTGCTTCATTTGGTTGCCTCTGACCTCGACATAGCAACTTGGACTGATATCGAAATAGACAGCGAAAGTGCCAATTGTTGATCTCACTGAGACTGGGGTGGCACGGCGACATTGACTGCTTTGGTTTGTCTCACAATGGTTACATGTAACTTCTTTAGCGGAGGAAAGCATGCCGACATCGGTGAACCAACGGGTCCAGAAGCGCCGAGACGTCCTGCGAGCATCAGGGTTGCGCCCGGTGCAAATTTGGGTTCCAGACAAAAGACTTCCGGGGTTTGCCGAAGAATGCCACCGTCAGTCGCGTGTGATCGCGGAAGCCGATGCAACAGACCATGAGCTTGATGCTTTCATGGATGCCGCGCTCGTCGAGCTAACCGATGAGACTGGAGCATGAGGCGCGGGGATCTTGTTACAGTTGCCTTGTCGGGAGATTTCGGCAAGCCTCGTCCTGCTCTTGTCATACAATCGAATGAGTTTGATCAAACCGGCACAATTGCCGTGTTGCTCATCTCGGGAACACTGGTCGATGCCCCCCCTATTGCGCATTACGGTGCAACCAACTCTGGAAAATGGTTTGCGCAAGGTCTCACAGGTGATGGTCGACAAGGTCATGTCTGTGAAGCGCGACAAGCTTGATCAGTCATTTGGGAGACTTGAGGACGACGCCATGCTAACGGTGAATAGGTCTTTGGCGCTTTCTTTGGGCTTCGCGTGAGCTGTCAGGCAGCAATATTTTTCAGCTCAATAGGCGTTACGCGTTCCAACTCTGCTTTCTTCAGGTTAGCCTCACGCTTCAGATCATATCCGGCTTGCATGTTCATCCAGAACTCCGGCGAGGTTCTGAAATATCTTGCCAACCGAAGTGCCGTGTCAGGAGTGACGGATGATTTTGCGGTGACCAAGCGTTCGACGCGGGTACGTGGAACGTCCAGCGCCTTGGCCAAGGCGCCAGCACTCATATGCAACGGCTGCAAATATTCCTCTAGCAGAATGACGCCGGGATGGATTGGAGGTAGAGAAATGCGCTTCATCACGTTTGCCTCTTCTATCAATGATAATCCACGATTTCGACATCGTCAGGACCATGGTCTGTCCAAACAAAACATATGCGCCATTGATCGTTGATCCGGATTGAATGTTGCCCCGCACGGTCTCCGCCAAGTTTTTCAAGTCTGTTTCCAGGTGGAGAACGCAAATCGTCGAGACTTGTCGAGTAGTCAAGTATCGTCAATTTGTTCAAGGCACGCTTCAACAAATCGGACGGAAATCCTTTCGGCGAGCCACCGCTCGCTACTGTCTTGGTCATCCCGTCCTTGTAGGAAACAATCATCACATCACCATACTTGTATCATTGCATGATACAAAGTCCAGAGCAATTGGAAGCCGCCGACGTTGCGGCGAAATTGACTTCAGCAGCTAAACCAGCCGCGCCAGCGCAACAAACTCTTCCACCGTTAGTGTCTCAGCCCGTCGCGTGCCGTCAATGCCTGCTTCGTCCAGCAAAACCTCGCCGCCGACAGATTTCAGGCTTTGCCGCAGCATTTTGCGACGTTGGCCGAAGGCGGACTTTGTGATGGCTTCCAGTTTGGCCAATGGCACATCGAGCGGCGTTGTCTTTGGTGTGATGTGAACGACTGACGATGTCACTTTCGGTGGCGGTGTGAAGGCGAGCCTTGACACGTCGAACATTAAAGTTGCATCCGTACGCCAGCCGCAGAGCACACCGAGCCGACCGTAAGCGTCATCTTCCGCGCTGGCGACAATGCGTTCGGCGACCTCCTTTTGGAACATCAAGGTCAGCGAAGTCCAGACCGGCGGCCAGTTGCCTGCGGTTATCCACCTGACGAGAAGCTCCGTGCCGATGTTGTAGGGCAGGTTTGCCACGATACGCGGCGTTTCCAAGTTGGCGCACAGCGCTGGCATATCGACCGTCATGGCATCATCGGCGATGATCTTCAGCTTGCCCGGATAGTGCGCGGAAATCTCCTCAAGCGCCGCAATGCAGCGGTCATCGCGCTCGATTGCGGTGACGCTGCATGCGCCGTTGAACAGCAGCGCACGTGTCAGGCCGCCAGGGCCGGGGCCGATTTCGATCACGTTAGCCCCTTCAAGCGGCCCCGACGCGCGAGCGATCTTGGACGTCAAATTGAGGTCGAGCAGGAAGTTTTGACCAAGCGACTTTTTCGGCGCAAGCCCGAACTTGTCAATCACATCGCGCAGCGGCGGCAGGCCGTCGATGCTGGTCATGGGCAAAATTCCACCATACGCGCGGCCATGCGCAACGCGGCAATCAGGCTGTCGGGTCTGGCCTTGCCGGTACCTGCAATGCCGAAAGCTGTGCCATGATCAGGCGAGGTGCGGATGAATGGCAGGCCCAGTGTTACATTGACGGAGTCATCGAATCCGAGCGCTTTGGCCGGTATCAGTGCTTGGTCGTGATACATGCATAAGGCAACGTCGTAAGTCTCACGCGC
>JANPEK010000080.1:0-13350 GCA_031422915.1 Phyllobacteriaceae bacterium
CGAGGCCCGCCTTGTTCCGGTCGCGGGACTCGATTTTCAGCGCACGGCTTCCCAGCACATCACCGGAAACGAACAGTGTCTTCTTCTGCTCAAACGAGCAATCGATTGCCAGCCGTGTCACAAGCTCGGCAAGATCACTTACCGCGCGCGCTGAGCGCAGCCAGACGCGGTTGGCTTTTGACCTGCCAATGAGCGGCGCAAGCTGGTGCAGCGGCACGTCAATTTCATGCTGGATCATCGCCGTCGATGCCGCGCTGGAGCCGCGCACTGCAACCGCCTTGTCAACAATCAGCACCCGCTGCCCGGCTTCAGAGAGCGCCTGCGCCGTCAACGCACCACTGATCCCGCCACCCGCCACAATCACGTCATAGTCCCGCCGCGAGGGCGCAGCGCTCGAGGCAACAGAGCTGTGTGGCGTGTTTTGCCAATAGGGGTCAGAAGAATGCAATTTCCGCCGCGTCGTCACGCGCGGTTGCTTGCCAGCTTTCCGGGGTTCCGCATCAGCCAACGCTTTGCCCGACTCACTTGCAGATCGCGTATCTTTCCCCATGCATTCCACCAAGCTCCCGCGGCTGCCGCATTGGCAGCAGCTCAAGGGACAGAACGCGGCAGGGTCAAATAGGTGCCGTGCATGTTGGAAAAAAATCGAAAGGCCTCGTTTCACCAACCACAAATTGCCATGCAGGTTGCCGGGACATTCCCCTCCCCCTTGTGGGGAGGGGTTAGGAGTGGGGGTCCTCTTCGTAAAAAACTGCTGAGCACGGCATCACGCGCTGTCCAGGAAGTTTTTTGCGAAGCGGACCCCCAACCCAACCCTCCCCACAGGGGGGGGAGTCCGCTCGACGATTGCTATCTGCCGTCACGAAATAATTGCCCCAAACCCCGCTCACCGCACCGCCCAAAGCATCCCGCGCTCGAGCATCGTCCGCATCGGCACAGAGTCAAACTCATCCGCCACATGGCCGAGCGCCGAGTAAAACACCCGGCCGTTGCCATATTTGCGCTTCCACACAACTGGCATCACCACGCCGCCGATGCCCTCGAAATGTTCGTCGGTGAAGGTCGTTGTCGCCAGCACGTCGTTGGAGGGGTCAACATGCATGTAATACTGCTCGGACCGGTAGGGGAAATCGGCAAGACCTGCCATCACCGGATCATCGCCGCGTGTGATGTTGACCGTGTAGTCGATGATGTTGCCCGGATGCGAAACCCATTGCCCGCCGGTCATGAACTGATATTCGGTCTCCTTGCGAAAGGCGTCGCACATCAGGCCGTGAAATCCGGCAAGGCCGGTTCCGGCGCGGATCGTCTTGGTCAGGTTCTCAACCTCTTCCTTGGCAATTTCCGACATGGTGATCGCCGGTACGATCAGGTCAAACCGCGAAAGGTCCGGATCGGCGAATACCGCCGTGCCGTTGGCCACTGTGACGTCAAAGTCGTGCGAGGCGAGTATCCCACGCGTAATTTCCGCGCTACGCTCAGGCGTGTGCCCTTCCCAGCCGCCCCATGCGATCAGTGCTGTCTTGCCCATGTCTGTCTCCCATTCTCTTTGAAAACCGAATCTTCCACCGCTCATATCATTGCCTGAAACGTTGCAAGTTGGTAGGCAGAGCGCAAAATTCTCTCCATGTCCGTGCTTCGCGCAGTGATCCTGCCACGCACCACAATTTCCGAAAGTCCATAGATGCCCGACAGTGCGTCCGCCGCCGACAAGTTTGCCGCCTTTCGCCACCGCTCCTTCACCCTGTTCTGGGCCTCCCGCTTTCTGGCGTCATTTGCAGTGCAGATCATTTCGGTGGCCGTGGCTTGGCAGGTCTATGATCTGACGCGCGATCCCTTCTATCTCGGGCTGGTCGGCATCCTGCAGTTCGCGCCGGCACTGATTCTGGTCCTCGTCACAGGCGCCGCATCAGACCGCTACGGCCGCCGCCTCATCATGGCAATTTGCGAAGCCGTCGAGGCGCTTTGTGCCGCCGCTCTTTTGTATTTCACGCTCACCGGCTCGACATCAGTCACGCCGATATTTGTGGTGCTGGTCATTATTGGAACGGCCCGCGCCTTCTTCGGCCCTGCCGCCGCATCGCTCGCTGCCAATCTGGTGCCGGAAGAAGTCTTCGCCAACGCGGTCTCGTGGAACTCCTCCGCCTGGCAGGTCGCCAGCATCGTCGGGCCGGTGACAGGTGGGCTGCTCTATGGCATCTCGCCAAACGTCGCCTATTCCGTCGCCGCCGTGATGCTGGCTGTTTCCGCCGTGTCAATCATGGCGATCCCCAAGCCGAAGCAGCATTCGACCATGCACGGCAACACGCTTGAAACCATTCTCGGCGGCTTCCACTACATTTTCCGCGAAAAGATCGTGCTTGGCGCGGTCTCGCTCGACCTGTTCGCCGTCCTGCTCGGTGGCGCAGTTGCGCTGCTGCCGGTTTACGCACGCGACATTCTGGTGCTCGGACCCTGGGGCCTCGGCCTGTTGCGCGCCGCCCCCGGTGTCGGGGCCGTGCTCGTCGCGTTGTGGCTGGCTGGCCACCCGATCCGCGACCATGCCGGATACATCCTGTTCATCGCCGTCGCGCTGTTTGGCGCATTCACCATCGTCTTCGGCGTCTCGACGATTCCCTGGCTGTCCATCGCCGCACTGGCGTTGCTTGGCGCTGCGGACGGGATTTCAGTCTATATCCGCGAAGTGCTGATCCAGCTGTGGACGCCGGACGCCCTGCGCGGCCGCGTAAACGCGGTGAACATGGTGTTCGTCGGCGCATCCAACGAGCTTGGCGAGTTCCGTGCAGGCATGATGGCAGCCGGAACCACAGCCGTGACCGCCGTGGTCTTCGGCGGCATCGGCACCATTGCCGTAGCAATTTTGTGGGCCGCCATGTTCCCGGCCCTGCGCAAAGCGCGCAGCTTGCAGGGCGGCGTCTGAATCAGGAGCGTTTGATCGTTCCAGCCACCTTCCGGCGAAGCTCCGCCCGTTCGCGGGTCGAAATGCCCAGAAGCTCCGCAATGCGCCAGACCATATTGTCTTCCAGCTCATGCAATTCGCCATCGGCATAGACAACTTCGAACAACAGTTCGAGCAAATACAGCCTTTCGTCTTCCGGCAGCTTCACCAGAACGCTGGTGAACTGGTAGTAATCGACAGCCTCGGCCTCGGCCGCTTCGCCTTTCCAGACAAGTTCCTGCAGCGCATCACCCTCAATTGCGAAATAGGAGGCCAAAGTGGTCTCCAGCACCTTGAGTTCAAGGCTGTCCCGGTAACCATCGGCATCCATGACCGCAAACATCAGCGCCGTAGCAGCAAGTTGCGACGGCGTGATCTTGTCGTCAGACGTCTCATGCCCGGCAAGCCTGTCGAGCAGTGCAGTGAATCGTTCAAACATCATTGTCCTCAAAACAGCCGGAACCGTTTTGTGCCTGCATCCGCGCCATCGCGGGGCTTTACACCCGGATCGTCAGGAATCATCGGCAGCGCTTCCGCCGCGCTGATGTCCGGGGCCGAGCCGTTTCTTGGCGTCTTGGCCTTGTCCGGCAAAGCAAGCGCCGGCAATGGCGCTGCAACAGCCTCGGCAACAGCTGCCGTCTCCAACGCTACCGGCACAATTGGCTTGGCAATTTCAATAATCGCATCAGGCTTTTCAGCAGGCTCTGGTTCCGGTTCAAAGTCGAGAAGAGGTTGCAACCGCTCGACCGGCACTTTCCATTCAAACGCGTCAATCCGGCCCGAAACCGGCGAAACCGGCAACCAGCGGTCCGAGACCATGCCATCTGCGGTCCATGCCGGATCACGTGGTGCGCGCAAGGCACGGGACAAATGCGCGCGCACCTTGCCTGTGTCGCGCTTGTCCGCCTGGTCAATATCGGCAAGAATCAGATGAATGCTCTCTCGCGGCGATTTGGCCAAAGCGCTTTCAGCATATTTTCGGGCCTCGCCATGCTGCCCCGCTCCAAGTGCCGCTCTGGCAATGGCAATGTCGCTCTCGGCGCTATCCGGCGCAAATCCCGCCAGCGTCCGCGCCCGCCTCAAACGGTCCTCAGGTCTGTCACCACCCTTTGAGCGGACATAAAGGTCGGCAAGTTCGGGATGCGGGTTGATCTTGTAGGTGTATTCAAGTGTCCGCAGCGCCTTGCGCGGATCATTCAATCTGTTCAGCACCTCGGCGAGCGTGACAGCGGCTGGCACCAACTCGGGTGCAAGCCGGTTGGCCTCAGACGCGGCAGCGCGGGCAGCCTGCGGATCATCCGTGACAAGCGCCATTGCCTTGCCGGTCAGCAACACCGCCCGCTGTCGCCGCTCGGCATCCTTGCTGATCGACTTGGCGGATTTCTGTTGATCGAGAAGGCCAAGCGCCCCGTCAAAATCGCCATTGGCTATCCGGTTCTCCATCGCCACCTTGCTCGCCCACGCCAGATGCGGCGCAGCCTCTGCCGCGCGATTGGCAAAATGGCGGGCGGCAGAAATATCGCCGAGCCGGTCAGCTTCAAGATAAAGGCCGCGAAGGCCGATCAACTTTGTTTCAGGATCTTCGACCATCGATTCGAACAGTTTTCGTGCATCTTCCGTGCGCCCTTCGAGCATGGTCGCCTGCGCATCCAGAAGCCTGATCAGCGGCTCCTGATCCGCGTTCAAAAGCTTCGATGCATGCTTGGCCATCCGCCGCGCCGCGCCGCTGTCGCCAGCACCGGCTGCAATGATGCCGGTTGACAAAGACTGGTAACCCCGGTCGCGCTTGCGGGCACGGAAGTGGCGCCGCAACAAGTCCGGCGAGCGGTAAAGCGTGCGGATCAGCCACCACGAGAACATCACCACCGCAATGAGAACGACAATGGCTGTGGTCGCCACCAGCAGTGACACTTCATACTGCATGCCCTGCCACGTAACCGCCAATTCGCCCGGACGGTCGGCAAGCCAGGCAAAGCCGGCAGCCAGCAGGAAAACAAAAATGACAAAGGAAAGGATGCGGATCATGACTTGCCTCCGGCAGCAGTAAGGGCGAGCGACAGTGCCTTGGTAACCAATCCATCGGTATCGCGCCGTGCCTTGACCTGATCAAGATAGGCCGCACCTGCCGATTTTGCAGCATCCGGCAACTTGGCGGCTTCGGCAATCACACCATCCAGATCACCGCGCCCCAGCGCAATTTCCATCCGTGCGACCAAGGCTTCCGGGGTATCGCCCGGAATATCGCCGACCGGACGCGCTTTGACGAGATTTTTGGCGCTGTCAGCCAACCGGTCAAAAATGCCGGCGTCCGGATCAGGAACGCGTGTTGCCGCAAGCATGGTGTTGGCCGCATCAGAAAAGCCATTGATCAAGTCCTGTCTCGACGGCACACCGGAGGCAGCCAGTGCGCGCAGGGCGTCCACATCGGGAGAAGCCTGCGCGACGGTGGCATAAGTCTCCAATTCCGCCATGAACGGCCCGCCTCGGTCAATGGCGGCCTTGAGGCCGGAAGCGGCAATCGCCAGCGCCACGGCACTGGAGCTGTTTGTTGATGGCGCAGCCTCCAACGCGGCCACCTTGGCAGTAAGATCCTTGAACGCCTGAGACTGTGCAGGATCAGCAACTGCACCTGACGCGCCGTTGGCAGCAGCAGCTTCAAGCGCCGCAATCTTGTCCTGCAATGCAGAAATCGCAGCGGGGTCGCTCGCGGTTGAACCGGTCGCAGTCAGCGCTTCAACTTTTTGCGCCAGCTCCATTTGTGCAGTTCCGAGTGCAGTCAAGGCTGCGGGGTCAATTGCGGCAACAGCAGGAGCGGCAGCAATTGTCTCGACCTGCGCCTTCAGCGCTATCAATTCCGCCGACCCACCGAAGGACGGCAGATAGCCCGCGACTTGCAGCCCGGCCCCGCCGAGAAGAGCAATGAAACCACCAAGCATACCCGCGCCAAGCTTTCCCAAAAAGCCGCCGGAGGAAGCTGCATTGCGCATTGAAGAAGTCGTTGAAGCAGCAGCGCTGGAGGACGTGTGCGCAACCGGATCGGCAACGGTTTCGTCGGCTGCAACAGCTTTGGCATCGCGCTCCACCATTTGCGCTACGGTCTCTTCTGGACGGGGCGCAACGGTCGCTTCTGGAGGGGCAGGAATATCGTCTGTTTTAGTAGCGTCCGCGTTGGCAGTCAGGTCAATCATGACCGGTTTTTGTTTTTTTGAATGGTTCTCGGGGGCGGGCATCATCAACTCTCAGTCAAAATTAGATTGCAATGGCTGTAGCCGCTTTCTTTGCAGCAACATAGGCCGCATTTTGTCTTGCTTATGACAAGCCAGCGACAAGACAATCCAAAAGCGCATCTTCTGTTGGTGAAGAGGCTACTTTGACCGGGTTGGAAAAATGGCGTTTCGCAACGTTGGCGATACGTTGCGAAAGGCAAATTATGTGAATGTTTTCCGCAGGTTGATCAGGCCGCAACAACACCCCGGTTTCACTGAGCCTTTCTGCACAACAGACTGACGTCAACAGGACTGCGCGCAATTCACCATCAGCCATCAGCAGATCAATTTTCTCAGTTGAGTAACTGACTGGTATCGTATCATAGACTTCAACAATGGAGAGATGCGCCGTTTTTGTTACCAGATGTTGCTCCAGGTCCAGACGGCGAACACGCCCTGCCAAATAGAGAACGTGCGGGCCGGAAAGCAGCATTGAAGAGAGTGACGAAATCAGGCGGCTGACATCACCTCCAGACACCGTGATATCCAGAAATCCGGCATCGTGGGCGGCTGTCGCGGTTGCCTTTCCGGTGACAATGACCGGCACATTTGAAAGCGCGTTGGCAGCCGTTGGATCAAGGTGCCGGAAAGCCTGTGGACTTGTCGCAACAACAAGATCAGGCACGCTTTGAGATATGGTGTGCGGCAAACCGACAATCTTGATTATCGGCATGATCACCGGGTCAAAGCCAAGCGCTTTCAGGCGTTCGGCAGTGGCGGCGGCACCAGGTTGCGGGCGGGTAACCAAAACGCGCCGCCTGTTCATCGGGTCAAACCCATGACGCGAAGAAGCCTGCGCCGGCGAGGGCCCGGATGCTTTCGCCTGCGCGTTTGCCAATCAGCAAGGCTTCGCTCGAGGGTCCTTCATCGCTGACCATGTGTGAGACCGAACCATCTGGTGTCAGCACTTGGCCACGAAATGCAATATGACCATTGGCAACACGCGCATAGCCCGCCAGCGGTGATCGGCAATCGCCATCCAGGACTGCCAAAAATGCCCGCTCACAGACAAGCGCAGCCTCAGTATCATAATGACCGATCGCAGCGAGCATCGCGCGCGCCACGGCATCTGATTGGCGGCATTCAACGCAGATCGCGCCCTGTCCCGGCGCTGGCAAAAATTCATCAAGCGACAAAACTTCTGTCACCGCAGCTTCCAGTCCGAGCCGCTTCATTCCGGCAACCGCAAGCAGCGTGCCATCGACAACCCCGTCGTCAACCTTCTTAAGTCGCGTCGGCACATTGCCTCGGAACATGACAATGTTAAGGTCTGGCCGCAATCGTCGAATCTGCGCTTGCCGCCGCAGGGAGGACGAGCCAACTGTTGCGCCTTTCGCAAGATCGCAAAGCTTTCTTGCATCACGCCCGATAAACGCGTCTCTCGGATCTTCCCGCTCCAGAAACGCCGCAAGAATCAGCCCGTCCGGCAGCCGTGTCGGCATGTCTTTCGACGAGTGCACAGCAATGTCGATCGCGCCGGAATGCAATGCGTCTTCGATCTCCAGCGTGAACAGGCCCTTGCCGCCAACTTCAGAGAGCGGCCGGTCTTGTATCCGGTCACCGCTGGTCGAAATCACGGAGATGACAAACGCCTCTTCCGGCAGGCCGTGCGCCTTTGACAGGCGTGAACGCGTCTCGTTGGCCTGATAAAGCGCCAAGGCGCTGCCGCGCGTGCCGATTTTGAGCGGGCGAACCGCTGCCGGTGTTTGCATTGCCAAAACAGTCCGTGATACCGCAAGCGCGAAACCGCGCTGAATATCCCTCTAGCCTTATGACCAAGACAGGGCAAGTTTGGTGCGGTGCGACGAAAGGGTGCTTATGCTGGTTCTGGCGCTGGAAACAAGCTGCGACGAAACCGCCGCCGCCGTTGTCGAACGGCTGCCGGACGGGACCGGTCGCATCCTGTCCAATTGCATCCGTTCGCAGTTTGATGACCATGCTGCCTTTGGCGGTGTTGTTCCGGAGATTGCCGCCCGTGCCCATGCCGAGCTGATTGATCCGGTTGTACGCCAGGCGCTGCGGCAATCCGGTCACGACCTTTCAGACATGGATGCCATCGCAGCGACATCCGGCCCCGGCCTGATCGGCGGGCTGATCGTCGGCGTGATGACTGCAAAGGCAATGGCCGCGGCGAGTGGCAAGCGGTTTCTTGGGGTCAACCATCTGGAAGGTCATGCACTGACAGCAGGCCTAACCGACAATGTGCAGTTTCCCTATCTCCTGCTTTTGGTCTCCGGCGGACACACACAAGTGCTGTTGGTGCGCGGGGTCGGCAACTATGAGCGCTGGGCTACAACGATTGATGATGCGCTGGGTGAAGCGTTTGACAAGACTGCAAAGCTGCTCGGTCTGCCATGGCCCGGAGGACCGGAAGTCGAGCGGCGTGCCATGATTGGCGACCCGAAACGCTTTGACTTCCCGCGCCCGATGCGAGGCGAAAAGCGGTTGGATTTCTCGTTTTCCGGCCTCAAAACCGCCGTGCGCATGGCAACGCTGAGCATCGACTTTGAAAACGAACAGGACGTAGCCGATATTTGCGCGTCGTTTCAGCAGGCAGTGGCAGAGACGTTGCAAGAGCGCCTGATACTGTCGCTGGACAGGTTCAAGATCAGGTTTCCCGACCTTGCGGAGCCGGTCCTTGTGGTTGCCGGCGGCGTTGCGGCGAATCAAATGCTGCGCACGATGCTGACCAACTTGGCCGCAAAAGGCGGCTTTCGGTTTGTTGCGCCTCCGATGGTACTTTGCACTGACAATGCAGCAATGATTGCGTGGGCGGCGGCGTGTCGGCTTGCCAAGGGTGACACCGATCCGCTTGATCTGACACCTCGCCCGCGCTGGCCGCTTGACGAAAAGTCAGCGTCCACGTTTGGCTCCGGGCGCAAAGGGCCCAAAGCATGACACGTGCGGAGAAAATTGCAGTCTTGGGCTCCGGCGCTTGGGGCACAGCGCTGGCGCTGGCGCAAGCCCGGGCGGGGCGCAAGACCGTGCTGTGGGGCCGCAGCGTTGATACCGCACATGAAATCAACACGTCGCTGAAAAATAACGACTATTTGCCCGGTGTGACCTTTAATGTTGCGATTGAGGCGACAACGGATGCACAAGCGGCGCTGCAAGACGCCACGCTGATACTGGCCGTGATACCGGCGCAGACGTTGCGAAGTGTCATCATTGGTCTCAGGAAATTGGTGCCAAAAGGCGTGCCGATTGTGCTTTGCGCCAAGGGCATCGAGCGCGACACTGGCATGCTGATGTCTGCGGTGGTGGCAGATTGTCTTCCGGACAACCCGCCCGCTGCGCTGTCCGGTCCAAGTTTTGCCAATGATGTCGCTCTTGGTCTGCCGACTGCGGTGACTGTGGCGGCGCGCACCATCGATCTGGCCGCAGACCTTGCAATACGCCTCTCAACACCGACGTTGCGCTGCTATTCGAGCGATGATTTGACCGGCGTGGAAGTCGGCGGCGCGCTGAAAAATGTGCTGGCCTTGGCAGCAGGCGCAGTGCGCGGAAGTGCGCTCGGATCCAGCGCGGAATCTGCGCTGATTACGCGCGGATTTGTCGAACTGCGCCGGATTGGCGCGGCGCTCGGCGCAAGGCCGGAAACATTGATGGGACTGTCCGGACTTGGCGATCTTATCCTGACTTGCTCATCGCCACAGTCGCGCAATCTGTCGTATGGCATTGCGCTGGGACGCGGCGAAAACTTGGAAGGCCGACCACTGGCAGAAGGCGTGGCAACCGCGAGGATCGCAGCGGAGTTGGCAACGAGGCTTGGCATAGAAGCGCCGATCATCAGCGCCACAGCTGCAATACTGGCTGGCAAACTTTCGGTGACTGACGCGGTAAATGCGCTTTTGTCCCGCCCGTTGAAAAGCGAAGATTGAGTTTTAGAGAAAGGACCACCCATGCTGTTCGCCCTGATCTGCACCGACAAGCCCGGCCACCTGCAAGTCCGCATGGATACGCGGGCAGCGCATCTTGCGTTTCTCGAAGAACTTGGAAGCGCAACCAAAGCAGCCGGACCGTTTCTCGGCGATGACGGCAAGCCGGTCGGAAGTCTGGTCATCATCAGCGCTGCGGACAAAGCGGGCGCTGAAGCGATTGCTGCCAAAGACCCATATGCGATCGCGGGGCTGTTCTCATCGGTCGAGATCAAGCCTTGGAACTGGCTGATCAAAAACCCGGAGAATGCGTGATGGCCTATTGGCTGATGAAATCCGAGCCGGATGTTTACTCGTTTAATGACCTGAAGAGGGCTGGTGAAAAGGGTTCGGAGTGGCATGGCGTGCGCAATTATCAGGCGCGCAACAACATGCGGGCCATGCAGCTTGGCGACAAGGTGTTTTACTATCATTCCAACATCGGGCTGGAGATTGTCGGCATCGCAGAGGTGAGCGCGCTTTGCCACCCCGATTCAACGACGGAGGACCACCGCTGGGAGTGCGTGGACATCAAGGCGTTCTGCGACGTGCCAAAGCCCGTCTCGCGCGACGACTGCAAGGCCAATCCGGCACTTGCTGACATGGTGTTGGTAGTCAACACGCGCCTGTCCGTTCAGCCGGTGAAGGATGAAGAGTGGCAGGAAATCTGCCGCATGGGCGGGCTTGTTCCGGTCCCGAAATGAACGCACGGCTGACGCCGGGCCATCATTTCCGGCGTTTCATTCTTGAAAACACCTCGATCCAGTCGCCGCCGCATGTGCCTGAAATCAAACTGCATCTGGCTGACGAGGCACACGATCTTTGGCATCGCACCGAGGAAGAGCTGCAGGCGAGCGGCCTCGAGCCGCCATTCTGGGCCTTCGCTTGGGCAGGTGGTCAAGCTCTGGCGCGGCATGTTCTGGACACTCCGGACTGTGTGCGCGGCAAGAATGTCCTCGATTTCGCCACGGGCTCCGGACTAGTTGCGATTGCCGCCCAGATGAGCGGCGCGGCGTCTATTCTCGCGGCGGATATTGATCTGTTTTCAGCGGATGCCGTGGCCCTGAATGCGGGTCTGAACGGTTTCACACTGGAACACACTGCGGAAAATCTGGTTGGGCAGCACCGTGGCTGGGATGTCGTACTGGCCGGGGATGTCTTCTACGATCAGGCAATGGCAGTGGTGCTGTTGCCATGGTTCGAAGAATTGGCCTTGCATGGCACACAAATCCTCATCGGCGATCCGGGCCGGGCGTATTTGCCAAAGGATCGGCTGGAAAAACTGTCCGAACATCAAGTGCAGGTGACCCGCGCGCTGGAAGATCTGGACGTGCGCAAGACAATTGTCTGGCGCTACAAATCATCTCAATAGCCAAAGGTCAAAACCGTCCGCCCGGACAACCCCGGCAACATCCGCATCAACACGTGCGCCGGTAGCGCCACGCACCCCTCTGTCGGCGTCAGGCCCGGCCTTGCCAGATGCATGAAGATCGCGCTGCCGCCGCCGCGCCTTCGTGGCATCAGATTGAAATCCAGCACAATCACCAGATCATACAACCCGTCCGCGCGCTTCATCGTCTCGTGGCTGGCTGGATAGGGCAAATCGACCGGTCTATTGTAGCGCCTGTCATCCGGCGCGTCACACCAGCCGCTGGTGGCCGTGATCCGCGCCAATCCGAGCCGCGCGATGCGAAACTGCACATGATCCGGCCGGAACCATGCACCGGCCAGCCGCATCCGCCCAAGCGGCGTCGCACCATCTCCCTCACGCTTCAACGCCTTGATCCCACCTCTGCCAAGCGCACAGACATGGGTCCGGCCGCCAACCGTCAGCAACCCTTGCGAGACGTGCCCCGGGCGCTTTTTCACGCTGATGTAAGAGATTGTCACAGGCATTGACCGCAATTCACCGTGATTTGGCTGTTTTGCGCCATACTTACTGCGCCAACCGCCCTTTCGCCAAGCGCGAAAACGGCATAGCGTGCAAATCAAATTGCGGAAGGACACTCCATGGCTGCCAAAACCATCCTGCTTGTTGATGACGACAATGATCTTCGCCAGACGCTTCTCGAGCAATTGGCGCTTTATGAAGAATTCAAGGTTCTGGAAGCCGACAGCGCGACCAAGGGCGTGCAGACAGCGCGCGCGGGCGTTATCGATTTGCTGATCATGGATGTCGGTCTGCCGGACATGGACGGGCGCGAAGGCGTGCGGCTGTTGCGCAAGGGCGGATTCAAGGCGCCGATCATCATGCTGACCGGCCATGACACCGATTCGGACACGATCCTTGGCCTCGAATCAGGCGCCAATGACTATGTCACCAAACCGTTCCGTTTCGCCGTGCTGCTCGCCCGCATCCGCGCCCAATTGCGCCAGCACGAAAATTCCGAGGATGTGACGCTGACGGTCGGGCAATACACGTTCAAACCAAGCCAGAAGCTGCTGATTGACAAAAAGGGCTCAAAACTGCGCCTGACGGAGAAAGAAACCGCGATAATCAAGTACCTTTACCGCGCAGGCGACAAGGTGGTCACGCGCGACATCCTTCTGGAAGAAGTCTGGGGCTACAACTCCGGCGTCACCACGCACACGCTCGAAACCCACGTCTATCGCCTGCGCCAGAAGATCGAGCGCGACCCTTCCAACGCAGAAATCCTTGTGACAGAAAGCGGCGGATACAAGCTTGTTCCGTAAGTTTGGCAGGTGCTTAGGTGCTGGCAGGTGATTCCACGATGGAGAGTGATTGGGAGCTGCAATGGGCATTGATTCAGACGTCCTGACGCTGTCAAGGGTGCCGCTTTTTCACGGTTTCAGCCCGGAGCAGCTGCGTCTGATCGCGTTTGGCACTGAGCACCTGACGGTCAACAAGGGCCGCGAACTTTACCGCGAAGGCGAAACGGCCGATTGCGGCTTTGTTGTCTTGAGCGGATCAGTCAATTTGTTTGAAGACAGGGGCACGGACAGACGCATCGTGCATACGGCAGGTCCGGGCACTCTGCTTGGCGAACTTGCGCTTATTTCTGCCAACCAACGCCCGACCGGCGCTGTTGCCGCGGCAGACAGCGAGGTGATCCGCATCTCGCGCTCGCTGTTCCGGCGCGTGCTGGAAGAATATCCGGACCTGGCTGCGAAGTTGCACGCCGCCATGTCGCGCCAGTTTGGCGGCTTCATCAATGATGTTGCAAAGCTGGAAAAGCGGTTCGGCGACTGAAAGGCCATTTGGAAATTC
>JANPEK010000081.1:0-6312 GCA_031422915.1 Phyllobacteriaceae bacterium
CTCGTGGCCGCAGCATTGGGCCGGTTTGATGGCTCGATTACCGCTCTAATACCGTTCGAAACTTGCGCGGAAGGTGCGCGAAACCCGTCTTATCGCGATCTTTTTCCCGAACCCCCACCTGCCGGGTTGGTGCCATCTTGCGCAGAGGCAGGTATCATCGGGGCGCTGGCAGGTGTCGTTGGAACTTTGCAGGCAATGGAAGTAATCAAGCTCGCCGCAGGGATTGGCGAGCCGCTGGTCGGGCGGCTTCTGCTTTATGACGGGCTGGCAGCGCGGTTTGACATTGTGAAATACAAGCGACGGAAGGAAAGCTCAAGTGGCGCTTGAACTGGGGGACGAAGAGCGGTCGCTGCTTACCGGTCAATCCGGCGACGGCGCGGCGATGGCTATGCGACTTGTTTGCGAAAGTGCACGCTTACTCAATGCACCCTCGCTGGTTAAGGTCGCATCGGCGCATATCGACGGTGCGCTGTATCATGGCGACTCCGGAACACTGTTTGCCGAGCGGTTGGTGGAGCTGGGCGCGAAGGTTTCCATCCGCTCGACGCTGAACGTCGGGGCGCTGGATCTGACCGGCTGCTCGACCAACCGGCTGCCGCCGCACGAGCGCGACATGGCCAAGCGGTTGATGAAGGCCTACATCGCCATTGGCTGCGAGCCGAGCTGGACCTGTTCGCCCTATCAGGCCGGGCATCGCCCGGCACTTGGCTCGGATGTCGCCTGGGGCGAATCGAATGCCGTGGTGTTCTGCAATTCTGTGCTCGGCGCGCGGACAAACCGCTATGGCGACTATCTCGATATTGCCTGCGCAATCACCGGCTTTGCACCCAAAACAGGCCTGCATCTGCCGGAAAACCGGCTCGCAACGTTTGTTTTTGATGTTTCCGGACTGC
Organism: Phyllobacteriaceae bacterium; assembly: GCA_031422915.1. Classification (GTDB taxonomy): domain Bacteria; phylum Pseudomonadota; class Alphaproteobacteria; order Rhizobiales; family Rhizobiaceae; genus JANMEX01. Next base: position 894 of record JANPEK010000081.1, read on the forward strand.
CAGACGCTGATTTTGCCGAAGAGAGCTTCTGGCCGATTTTGGGCAGCCTCTACGGCAAGCGCGCCGGAACCGCGGTCGGCGTGGTAAAGGGCGTGCCGCGGCATCCGGGCGAGGATGCGCTGAAAGCGTTTGGCGCGGCGAGTGCTTCGACGGGCGGGGTCGGGCTGTTCCACATTGCGGGCGTGACGCCGGAAGCGCCGGATGTCGGGACAATCCTTGGCGGAAAAGCACCTCTGGAAGTGATGCAGATCAGCGCGGCGGATTTTGTCGATCAGAAGCGGCGGATGGCGACTGTTCAAGGTGTCACGAGCATCGACGCGGTGGCCATCGGCAGCCCGCATCTGTCGCTGGAAGAATGCCAGCGTCTTGAGCGGCTGATCGGCGGGCGCAAGGTCAGCGTGCCGTTCTACGCCTGCACCGGGCGGCATGTGTTGAAGGATTTGGAAATTAACGGCTTACGTAAATCGCTGGAGACTTCGGGCGTCACGGTGGTGATAGACACCTGCGTGGTGGTGACGCCGATCATGAAGGAACTGGAGACCGGAGTTTTGATGACAAATTCAGGCAAGTTTGCCCAATATGCGCCGGGAAATACTGGTTATGGCGTGGTGTTCGGGTCGATGGCGGATTGCGTGGAAAGCGCCGTAAGCGGGAGGCCGGTTTATGCTTGAGGCGCATGGCATGCTGCACATCGATGAGAGCACGACTGCGGGCGCCATCGTGCGGCTGCAAGGGGGTGGTGAGAGCGAAGGCGTAGCGCTCGAAGTCCTGATCCCCGGCCCCTCAGCCAGCGCCAAGCCGCTGACGTTGACTGCCCCGATCAGCTTTTGGGGCGGCGTGGATCCTAAAACGTCAGTGATCGCTGACGTAAGACACCCGCAGCATGGCATTGCCATCGCTGGGACCATATTGACATTGCCGGGCACAATTGGATCGTCCTCGGCCTCGGCTGTGTTGTTGGAGCTGATCCACCGGGGGATTGCGCCGGCGGCGATCATTTTGCATGAGCCCGACGCGATTTTGCTGCTGGGGGTGCTGGTAGCGAGGGAAATGGGGTGGGGCGGGCCGGGGGCGTTTAGGGTGGGGCGGAAGAGGAATGAAGAACTGGATTAAACGCCCGTGACAAAGCGCAAGTACGGAGCCATATCTTGCACCGGTTGTGTGCAGAGTTGGTGCAAAATTCACTGAAATCTTTGCACAATCAGCAATTCAGATTTCTAATGTTAAACTTCACTTACTTTTCACCCCATTCATCTCCATCATCAAATCCACCATTCTTGGCACATACCTTTCCGCATAGCCCATGTTATCCGCCAGCACATAAAGCTGGTGCACCTGCTCGGCGAGGAACGAGGCTACCGGGAGTTGTTCGGTCATGTTGGTGTAATAGCGCAGGTCTTTGCGGGCGTTTTTTATGGCGAATTTGGCGGCGGTGTCGTCGTTTTCGAGCGGGACTTTGATGAGGCGCTCGAACATGACTGAGTTGGCGCCGCCTGCAACGACGATGTCTTTCAGCGCCTGCATCGACACGCCCGCTTTGGCAGCGACGGTGATGGCTTCGGCCGCCACGGCGGCGTGGGCGAGCGACAGGAAATTGTTGATCAGTTTAAGCTGATGCCCGGCGCCGACCGGGCCTGCATGGATGATCGTGTCGGCAAAGCAATCGAGGACCGGGCGGATTCTGGCTATGAGGTCATCCGGGCCGCCTGCCATCAGTCCAAGCTTCCCGGCTTCGGCTTCCTTCGGGGTGCGGGTGAGCGGCGTGTCGAGAAAATGGATGCCTTTGGTTGTCAGGTCGGCGGCGATGCGCAGTGTGGACGCAGGTTCGGCGGTGGAGCAATCGGCGATGATGAGGTCGGGCTTTGCGCCCTTGAGGATGCCGTTTTCGCCATAAAGTGCGTCCTCGACTTGCGGGCTGCCGGTGACGCAGAGGATAATGAGATCGCAATCGGCGGCGAGCGCGGCCGGGGTCTTGCTCTCTGTCGCGCCTAACACCATCAGGCTTTCAACGGGTGCGCGGTTTTTGTGGGCGACGACAGACAGGGCAAAGCCCTTGGTGACAATATTCTTGCCAATGCCGTGGCCCATGAGGCCGACGCCGATGAGGCCGATGTTTTTGATGGTCATGATGAACTCCTGGTGATGATATTCTGATTCAGCGCGTTACCGCATCATTCCGCAGAATGGGGGTCAGCGTTGCGCCGATGGAGAAACTGGTTTGCCGGCTACTTTCCACCCGCCTTTTCGAGAAACGCGGCGACTTCGCTTTGGCCGCGCGCTTTGGCGTGGGCGAGCGGAGTTGTGCCTTCGCTGTCGGCAAGGTTCGGATTGGCATTTGCGGCCAGCAGCATCTGCACAATTTCCTGATGTGCAAGACCGCCATCGCCAAGAATCACAGCTTCCAAGAGGCATGTCCAGCCAAGATCATTTACATGATCGACATCGATTTGGGTGGTCAACAGCAGCTTGACGGTATCAACATGGCCACGCTCGCAGGCGGGGATAAGCGCGTTGCCGCCGTAACGGTTGCGGATCGAAAGGTCCGGACCCTTCGGAATCATCGCCGCGAGGATTTCAGTGCGGCCAGAGGCACCGGCGAGCAGCCATGGCGTGTCCTTGTTGGCGGCTTGCGCATTGATGTTGGCTCCGGCGGCGATCATCGTCAACGCGGCTTCTGTGCGGTTGCTGGCCACAGCGATCAACAGCGGCGTGCGCCCGTCACTGTCCTTGTCGTCCAGAAGCGCGCCGCCCCTGATGAGGTCTTCAATGGTCATCGGATCGCCCAAGGTGGCGGCCTCATGCAAGTTCAGCGTCTGCGCGGCAGCATCAGACGTTGAGAGGCTGACTGCGGTGATCATGGCAAGCCCTGTTCTGACAAAAGACATTGAATGGCTCCCGGATTGTTGGAGAATGTGCAGCATAGCCTCATGCAGCCTCTGGCACCATAGAAGCGTTGCATGAGGTGACACCACAATAATTCCGGCCAGACGGCTTGGCGGCTGCGATGGGGCTGGCAGGTTCACCGGAGGTGGAAGACACCCCCGGCGCGCTCATTCATAGGCCCGTTATGCTTCGCTTTCCCGTACTGCTCGGTAGACAGAACACGGCAGGTGGCGAAGAGAAAGCCGGAAAGCCTCCAATTCCGCGCGCACTTCTGGGCAGAGCCTGACGGATCAAAGCGCCCCGCCCTTGTGGATATCCATCAGCAGCCGTTCGGTTTTTGCGTCTTCCAGCTTGTTGATCATGCGCTTTGATTCTTCGACATCGCGCAGGGTTTTCGTAATGGAGATCGATGTGTGCACCAGCATGATGGCGGCCATGGCGTAAAAACCTTTGGCGGCAAAGCTCGCTTCAAGAAAGTAGATGCCGCCTGCCATCATCGCGGCGGAGAGGATGAAACTGGCGACGGTGAACAGGGTCCAACTGTCGCTTGGCTTGATGGCGTAAGTGGTGTTTTGCATGGGGTTTTGTCCTTGTTGCAAGAATGATTATTCGGTGGGTGATTGGATTCTGGCTTGGAGGCGGATGAGCACATCGTCCGCGCGGGAGCGGTTGGCAGGGCCGCAGCCGGCTTCGATCAGCCGCTCTTCAAGCCCTTCCTGGCACCAGGCCACCTCCATGTCGGCAAGCGCCGCTTCAGCGACATCTTCCAGCTGTTGGCGGGCGCGAAGCCTGTACAGCGTGTTTTCGGCATCCTTCAGCGCGGTCAGGCGTGAGGCTGGATTGGTCTGGCGAAGCCGGATCGTATTATGCGCGGTGACGGCAAGACGCTGGCCGCGCTCCAGGTCGCGCAGCCGCTCCTCGGCATTGCGTAGCGTGGCCTTGAGTTTGTCGATCTCGCTGGAAAATGCGTTCTGGGCGATTTGCGAGGTGTCACGCTCGTTTTCCATCCGGGCGATGGCCTCTGCGCCTTCTTTGGCAAGGTCCAGCTTTTCGTTTTCCAATGCGGCAAGCGTGCGCGATTCGAGTGCCGCGATCTGTTCGAGAATCCGCGCGTGGTGGCGTCGCTCCTGATCGAGTTGCGCCGTGGCCAGACTTGCCGAGCGGCGCGCGGTGTTGATGGCTTCTGCGCAATCGCGGATTTGCTGGCGCAGGATGCTCAGCGCATTGGCATCAATGATTTCTTCCGCCGCATCATGCGAGCGGCCGCGCACCAGTGTCACTATTTGTTTGAACATTGCCTTATCTCCGTTTATGAACGTCGTTCACAAAGTCAAGGTAGCACGTTGTGAACAATGTTCAAGAAGTATTTTGAACGACGTTCATAAATTGAAGAGTGACGGTTAATGAGCGGAAAAAGAGCTGAGAGGCGCGAGGATTTGCGCACAAGGTTGATAGAGGCCGCGCAGGCACGGATCATGTCTGGCGGTCTGGCGAATTTGCGCGCCCGCGATATCACAACAGACGCCGCTTGCGCATTGGGTGCGCTCTATACTGCCTTTGCTGACCTCGACATGCTGATCCTTGAGGTGAACGCCCGTACGCTGCGGCGGCTTGATGAAGAGATGACGATGGAACTGGCCGGGGTGGCCAGTGTCCAAGGAAAAATGCACCTTCTGGCGCAGACCTATCTCAATTTCGCGCGGCGCGAGCCGAACCTGTGGTGGGCGCTGTTCCAGTTTCATATGTCGGCTCACAAACAGGTGCCTGAATGGTTTTCACTCGAACAGGCCAAGCTGCTCACGCAAATTATCGGGCCGCTGTCCGCGCTTCAGCCGACGTTGAACCCGCAGCAGCTGATCGTGCGCGCACGGACGCTGTTTGCGGCGGTGCATGGCATCGTGTCGATCAGTCTGGAGCAGCGTTTTGTTGGTGTGCCGGTCGAGACACTTGATGAGGAATTGAGCCGGTTCATTGATCTGCTGCTGGCTGGGTTGCCGGCGCTGGGCGAAAACTAGAGATCAAACTCAAGCTGCGTCTTGGCAGGCTTTATCGGTTTGCGGTCCGGCTGTCTGGCGCGGCTGCCGAGTTTCTTGGCGATAACTTTGGCGTCGTCGCGGAAAATATCGAATTTCCAGCGTTTGCTGATTTCCGCACGGGCGTGCTTCATTGCGCTTTCATGTTCGACCAGTGGCGGCGGGTAAGCAATTGGCGGCTCCAGCATGCGCCAAGGCTCGTGTATCCACTGCGGCGACACCTCTTTCAATTCAGGCACATAGCGGCGGATGAACTTGCCTTCGGGATCATGGTCGAGCGACTGTTTGACCGGGTTGTACATGCGGATTGCATTGATACCGGTGACGCCTGACTGCATCTGGAATTGCGAGAAATGAATGCCAGGCTCGTAATCCGTGAACAGCTTTGCCAGATGCGGCGCAGTCACGCGCCAGTCTAGCCACAAATGATAGCTGGCAAAAGAAACCAGCATCGCCCGCATGCGAAAGTTGATCCAGCCGTTTTCGTGCAGCGAGCGCATGGA
>JANPEK010000082.1:0-3730 GCA_031422915.1 Phyllobacteriaceae bacterium
CAATCAGGTTTTCACTGCTCTACTTTGACAGCAACTTCAAGGGTTTCGCCGCCGCTGCCACGGCGTATGCCCGAAATCGGCGCGGCGTCGCGGTAATCAAGGCCAACTGCAACGCGCACATACTTGTCATCGGGGCAAATATCGTTGGCGGCATCAAACCCGACCCAGCCGAGGCCCTCTACATATGCTTCCGCCCAGGCATGGCTCGCCGCCTGATCCGGGCCGTCCAGCATCATCAGATAGCCGGACACATAGCGGGCAGGGATGTCGAGCAGTCTTGCGGCGGACACGAAGACATGGGTCAGGTCCTGACAGACGCCGCGACCGGCGGCCAGTGCTGCTTCGCCCGTGGTTTCAACATCGGTCTGCCCGCCTTCATAGGCCATTTGCGCGACGATCTTTGTCATGAGTTCATGGAGTTGACTGAGGCGCGGGGAGATTCCCGCCACGCTGTCCGCGAGCTTGCGAATGGTCTCGCCCGGCGTGGTGAGGCCCGTCTGGCGTCCATAAACCCAAAGCGGCGTGCCAGTCTTGTCGTGACCGATGACGCCGTTGGTGTTGGCTGTCGTCACGGTCCCCTCGGCCGTGATCGAGATTTCGACGGAGTTTCGCTCCTGCCGGATGAGTTCGACCATGTTGTCATAGCCGTCGCGATAGGTGACCTCGCGCTGCGCGCCTGTGCAGGTTACGGTCCAGTCATGCACCATTTGGGTGCTGTTGGATTGCGGCGTCAGCTTCAGGCGTTGCAAGGCGTATGGCACCTTGGTGTCATATCGGTACGTTGACGTGTGGCTAATCTTCAGCAGCATGGGTCAGTCAAAATTATAGGCCCCCGCAATTGACAGGCTAAGGCGGTTGTTCTGGTAGATGAAGCCTGACAGGAACTCGTGCAGTCCGCCATCGATGATTTCGCGGATGTTGCGGCCCGTCAATGTGCCCTTGGTCTCGGTGGACAGGCCGTATGCGTCTGAAGAGACGCCGTAGTCATGTTCGAGATAGCCGAGGTTCACTGCGATATTGTGATAGGAAAACGCCAGCGAGCGCGGCATGCGATCGTTGAGAATAAGATAGTCGGCGATGTTTGCAGGTTTGTATTCCGACTCGTACACCCATCGGTATGAGCGATGCGCCGAGACGGAGCGCAGGATCGATTCCCACTGCGAATTGTCCATGGCCGAACCAACGTAAGAAACGGAAGGCAAGAGAACGTAGTACTTGACGTCAAGAATGCGCGCGGTGTTGTCAGCGCGTTCTATGAATGTGCCAAGGTTGGAGAAGTTGAATATCTCATTGCGCAGCATAGTACCATGAAACGCGCCGCGTATGAGTGCTGTTTCGCGTTTTATCAGATCAAGTATGCGCGGCAGCTCATTGTCCGGGATTGTCACCGACAGTGCCCGCGTCAGGTTCATCCACGCTTCGTTGACCGCTTCCCACGCCTCGCGGGTCAGGGCGGTGCGCACCATTCTTGCATTGAAGCGCGCGGCGCTGATTGATGACAGCACACTTGACGGATTGTCGGGATTGCACAAAAGAAAGTGGATGACATTGGCGGCGGTGCAGTCCTCATGCACTTCGTCAAACGAGGCAGTCACGCCTGCACTCAAAACAACAGATGACCATTCGTCTGGCGCACCCGCAGACTTGGTCAGTGCCATACGCATGCCGGCATCGACGAGCCGCGCCATGTTTTCTGCCCGCTCGATGTAGCGGTGCATCCAGAACAGTCCGTTGGCGGTTCTTCCCAAAAGCATGTCAGTCGTCCAGAACCCAGGTATCTTTGGTGCCGCCGCCCTGGCTTGAGTTGACCACGAGCGATCCCTCTTTCAGGGCAACGCGTGTCAAGCCGCCCGGCGTGATGCGGATTTGGTCAGAGACCAACACGAACGGACGCAAGTCAACATGGCGCGGGGCAAGACCTTTTTCGGTGAAGATCGGCACAGTTGAAAGCGCGAGTGTCGGTTGCGCGATGTAATTTCTCGGCCGGGCTTTCAGCTTCAACGCAAATGCCTCGCGCTCCGCCTTGGTCGATGTCGGGCCGACCAGCATTCCGTAGCCGCCGGAGCCGTGCACTTCCTTGACGACCAGTTCGGACAGATGCTCAAGCACATATTTCAAACTGTCCGGCTCGCTGCAGCGCCAAGTTGGCACATTCTGAAGGATCGACTGGCGACCGGTGTAGAACTCCACGATTTCCGGCATGTAGGAATAGATCGCCTTGTCATCGGCAATGCCGGTCCCTGGCGCGTTTGCTATGGTGATATTTCCGGCGCGGTAGATGTCCATGATGCCGGCAACGCCAAGTGTCGACTGGGGATTAAATGTCAACGGATCAAGATAAGCATCGTCAACCCGCCGGTACAAAACATCAATCGGCTGAAATCCTTGCGTCGTGCGCATGACGACTTTGCCGTCCATCACCTTCAGGTCCGACCCTTCGACAAGTTCGACGCCCATTTGGTCAGCCAGAAATGCGTGTTCGAAATAGGCGGAATTGTACGAGCCGGGCGTCAGCACGGCGATTGTCGGTTTGCCCTTGCAGCCCGCAGGCTTCACAGCTTCCAGCGAGTTGCGCAGCAATTTTGGATAGTCTTCGACCGAGCGCACCTTGATTTGATGAAACAATTCCGGAAACAGTTGCAGCATGGTTTCGCGGTTTTCCAACATATAAGAAACGCCGGAAGGTGTGCGGGCGTTGTCTTCCAGCACGAAGAAATCATTCTCGCCAGTCCGCACAATGTCGATGCCGATGATGTGGGTGTAGACACCGGCTGGCGGGCGGAAGCCGATCATCTCCGGCAGAAACGCCTCGTTCTGCGCGATCAACTCAACAGGAATGCGCCCGGCCTTGATGATCTCCTGACGGTGATAAATGTCGTCAAGGAACGCGTTGATGGCCATGACACGCTGCTCGATGCCCTGAGCCAGCCGGCGCCATTCAGATCCTGAAATGACGCGGGGCACGATATCAAACGGGATCAGCCGCTCGTCGGCCTGTTCGTCGCCATAGACACCAAAAGTTATGCCGGTTCGCCGGAACACGTTTTCCGCGTCCGTCGCCTTTTGCAGCAAGTGCTTGTTCTCTTGCCCATTCAGCCAGTCGCCATAGCCGGAATAGGCGGGGCGGATACCGCTTGGGCCGGACAGCATTTCATCGAAAGCAATTGTATTGTTCATTCAACACCCTGCTCAAGAGTGCTACCAAGCGGGCAAATGATGCAAGTGGGTAATTTGCAATTTTTTTGGGCAAGATGGCACATGCGCGGGTATTTGAGCCTTACAGGAGGCGAACATTGATGCCCATTGTCGGCACATCGCTGCCAAGCGTCATTGAGGTTTTCGTGGGATATTCCATGATTGACCACTGAAATGCCGGTCAAGGCATTTGAAGACATCGCGGCGCAGGTCAACCGGATGTATCTGGCTGCATAGGACGGTGCCGGGTTTCATCGTTTAGTCGATGTAGATCACGATGTTGGTGGGCGCGACAGGGATTGAACCTGTGACCCCACCCGTGTGAAGGGTGTGCTCTCCCGCTGAGCTACGCGCCCGGTTGACCTTCGCCAAACGTGCGGGCGGTATAGTGGACCGCTGCGTTTAAAGTCAAGCGATGCTCAACGGCCTTTGGCGGCGTTGAGAATGCGCGAGACCAGCGCCAGATCCAGTTCGTCAAAATGATCAATGACATGACTGGGCTCATATTCCGCGACTGGTCGGTCACTGTAGCCGA
>JANPEK010000083.1:0-11707 GCA_031422915.1 Phyllobacteriaceae bacterium
GCCTATCACACCGAGGTCCTGCGCGGTGCAATCCTTGCGCTGCCGCCGGGCCAGATTGAGGCGGCGCGCGCGTACGGCATGTCGCCTTGGAAAACGCTAAGGCGGGTGACGCTGCCCGGGATGTTGCCCTATGCGCTGCCCGGCCTGTCCAATCTCTGGCTTGTTGTCACCAAGGACACCGCGCTTCTCGCCGTTGTCGGCTTCAACGAGCTGGTTCTGGAAACCCGTCAGGCGGCAGGCACGACCAAGGCCTATTTCACCTTCTTCATGGCGGCAGGCGCTCTCTATCTGACGATTACCTTGCTCTCCAATGTCATTTTGGCCCGCATCGAGAAAAGCGCCGCACGCGGCCTGCCGAGGGCGGCGTGATGGCAGAAATAGCTGTATCAAAGCCAAAAATTGTTGACACCCATGCCGTAAGTTGGACGTCGCCACATCGTGTAGTTTTCCTGGCGTTGGTTGCTCTATTCGTTTTCTACGCCGTCACCCGCATGCGCTGGGACTGGCTGCCCGAATATTGGCCACTCGCGCTGCAGGGCATCTGGCGCACCCTATGGGTGCTGGCGCTGAGCGTCGGCTTTGGTTTCATGCTCGCTGTGCCGATTGGGTTGGTGCAAGTCACCGGCCCACGGTGGCTGTCCTGGCCTGCCAAAATCTTCTGTACAGTAATCCGCGGGACGCCCCTGCTTCTGCAATTGTGGTTGCTTTACTACGGCCTCGGCTCCCTGTTCCCGCAGATCGAAGGCATCCGCGATTCTTGGATGTGGCCATACCTCAGGCAGGCATGGCCATATGGTCTGCTGGCGCTGACGCTGTCCTTTGCAGGCTATGAAGCCGAAGTCATGCGCGGTGCCTTTGCCGGGACGCCGCGCGGGCAATTGGAGGCAGGCCGCGCCTACGGCATGTCGCCAAGCAAGTTATTCTGGCGCATCTGGCTGCCGCAAGCAGTGCAGCGTGCCTTGCCGACATTGGGCGGCGAAACCGTGCTGCAGCTCAAATGCACGCCGCTTATCGCCACCATCACCATGATCGATATCTACGCCGTCTCGTCCAAGGTCCGCCAAGACACGTTACTAGTCTACGAGCCGCTGCTCTTGCTGGCGCTGGTCTACCTGGTGCTGACTGCCATCATCGTCTGGGCCTTCAAGCGGCTTGAAGCCCGCATGCCGGTCAAGACGGCAGGTGGATCTTGAACCGCGCGCGGATTTCGGCGTCAGCCAGAAGATCGATCACCTGACGGCGCGGTTCGGCCAGAATCTTCTTGCGCGTCGCAATCGCCTTTTGCACCAGATCCGGCTTGCCGATTTCCACCCATTCTTTCGGTGAAGTCCGGTCGCCCAGACGCGGATAGATGAACTCCGTCTGCATGACCGATAGCGTCTGCGCGTGGCCAAGGTAGTGGCCCGGTCCTCCCATGCAGACGTTTTTCATCGTCTCGATCGACAGAGTTTCATCGTTCACGTCAATGCCGCGCACGCAGCGCAGGCACTGGCCGAGCATGTCATCGCCAAGGATCAGAGATTCCAGTGAAAAGCCGAGCAGCGAGGCATGCATGCCAACAGATTCGTAGATCATGTTGAGGCCGGCAAGACCCGCCATGACATTGGAAATGCCCTGTTCCCAGCCCGCCTGCATATCCGGCAGTTTCGCATCCGCAATACCCGCCGCCGCGCCACCTGGAAGGCCATAGAAGCGGTGCATCTGCGCGCACCCTGCCGTCAGCAACGCCTGCTCGCCCGACCCGCCGGACATGGCGCCGGAGCGCAAGTCCGACACGAACGGCCAAGTTCCGAAAATCGCCGGTGCGCCCGGCTTGATCGCGTTGACATAGACGACGCCCACAAGGCATTCCGCCACCGCCTGCACAATCGCCGTTGCCAGCGGGGCAGGGGCCGTCGCGCCTGCCTGACCGGCAGACAACAGCAGCACCGGCATGCCGCCATGCACCGCCGCCTCCATCACCTGGCAGGCTTCCTGCGCAAATTTCATCGGCGGCACGACAAAGCAATTCGAGTTGGACAAAAACGGCCTCGCCCGCCACTTGTCCTCACCGCCTGCGATCAGATGCAGCATCTCGAACGCCGGTGCCATGTAGTCAGGCGAGGTGAACGACACGCCGACATGCTTGGAAGTGCCAGCACAGCAAGCGTAGATCGTATTCATGTCCATTTCAAAATTGTCGGCAATGTCGCGACACACCATCGGCCGCTGGTAAAAATGCACATTGTCGAGCTGATCAACGATCCGACCGGCATCATACAGATCCTGAACCGTCGACTCGCGGTATTCCCGTTTTTCGGAATCGACCACATAGACCGCAGCACCCGCCGTGCCATAATGCACGCGCGATGGCTCAAGGTGCAGGTCATGCTTTTCTTCCCGCGCATAAAGCGTGATCCCGCGCGCGGCCTTGGCCAGCATGTCCTCGACCAGCGCCCGCGGAAACCGGATGCGCCCGTCATCGCCAAGGATCGCGCCCGCGCCCGTCAATATCCTGATGCCCGAAGGCGGTGCTTCGCCAAAGCCGATCACCTCAAGCGCCGTCAGCGCCGCCTCATGGATACGCAGCACGTCGCGTTCGCTCAGCGGATTGTAAGTACCCCCCAGCATGCCCGCCCGCACAGGCCGCAAATGATCAGCAAGCGGCGCAGCGCGGGCAGCCACGCGGGAAGCACGGCCGCCGGAACGGCGGGATGAGAGGTCGGAAGCGGCAAGTTCGGACATTGTTTTTACTCTTGTGTTTTGGCCTTGCCCTGATCGAGCAACGCATCAACCGCGTCGCCGCTCATGGCATCATTGAATTGGGTGAAAGTCCCGCCGCCGAACATGGCAGCGACAGAGTCGTGTATGGCCCTATGGGTTAGCCTAGCAATCTTCGAACCGGTCGAAATTCGCCGCAGACCGAGTGCCGCGATCTCCGCAACCGTCATCGATTGCACGGAACCGGCTGCAAGAGCATTGACCGGTTTTCGAACAGATTTCGTGAAGGTTTCGAGCGCATTTCGATCAGGCAAAACCGGCGCATAAAGAAGGTCCGCCCCCGCCGCCTCGAAAGCCTTTGAGCGGCGGATCGCCTCGACCAAATCGTAGGTTCCATTCATCACGCCATCGGTGCGAGCACATAAGATGAAAGGTCGTCCCAGAGCCCGCGCAGCGCTGACGGCCGCCTTGATGCGCTCCACTGCCAATTCAAAATCATACGATGGATTGCTATCCACCATCATCGTGTCTTCAATCGAGCAGCCAGAAAGCCCAACCTCGCCCGCCAGCCGCACGGTTTCTGCAACGGTTTCCGGATCATCGCCAAACCCGTTCTCGAAATCGCCGGACACCGGCAGATTCGTCGCCGTGACCATGTCTTGCGCATGGGTCAACATTTCATCGCGCGTCACGCGCCCCATGTCCGGTCGGCCAAGCGTAAAGGCATAACCGGCGGATGATGTCGCCAGCGCCTTCGCGCCAAGCGCCGCCATTATCCGCGCCGTGCCGATGTCCCATGGGTTAGGGATGACAAAACAGCCGGATTGGTGCAGATCGGCGAAAGCCTGGTGGCGCGCGGCAACCCTCATGCGTGCACCCGCTCTGACTTCGGATCATACATCGGTTTCAGCGAAGCCGTCGCTTTGTGACGCACGCCTGCAAATTCGATTTCATAAGCAGATGCAAGCACTTGCGCCGCACTCTCGCCCTCGCAAGGCACATAGCCTAGTCCCACTGCCCCGCCGAGGAAATGGCCATAGTTCGCCGAAGTCGTCTGGCCGACAATCACACCGTCCCGCAAAATCGGCTCATTGTGGAACAGCGACGGCAGCGGATCGTCGAGCCTGAACTGCACCATCCGCCGCTTCAGCCCCGCATCCTGGGTTTTCAACACCGCATCGCGCCCGATGAACTCGCCCTTGGCAGTCTTCACCGAAAAGCCAAGCCCGGCTTCCAGCACATGGTCTTCATCAGTGATGTCATGGCCGAAATGCCGGTAGGCTTTTTCAATGCGGCACGAGTCCAGCGTATGCAGCCCGCAGAGCTTCAACCCGAAATCCGCACCCGCCGCTTCGAGGCTTTCAAACACATGCGCCGTCTGGTCGGTCGGCACATAAAGCTCCCAGCCGAGCTCGCCGACGTAAGTGACCCGGTGCGCACGGGCGAGACCCATGCCAACCTCGATCTCCTGCCAAGTGCCGAAAGGATTGTGCGCATTCGAGAAGTCGTTCGGGCTAACCGTCTGCAGAAGGTTTCGCGATTTCGGCCCCATCACACACAACACCGACTCCGCTGAAGTGATATCGGTGATCATCGCAAACCGCTCGCCAACATGGCGGCGCAGCCACGCCAGATCGCGCTGCAAAGTCGCGCCCGGCACCACGGCCAGAAACGCGGTTTCCGACAGCCGCGAAACCGTGAGATCGCTCTCGATCCCACCGCGCTGGTTGAGCATCTGCGTGTAGACAATCTTGCCGACCGGCACATCCATGTCGTTGGCGCAGACCTGTTGCAAAAACGCCAGCGCGTCGCGGCCTTCGATCCGGATTTTGCCAAACGAGGTCATGTCGAACAGACCAACCGCATTGCGAACCGCCAGATGCTCTTCCTTCTGGTTTTCAAACCAGTTCTGCCGGTGCCAGGAATAGCGGTATTCCCGCTCCTGACCATCGCGCGCAAACCAGTTGGCCCGCTCCCAGCCAGCCACTTCGCCGAACACCGCGCCACGCGCCTTCAAATGCTCATGTAGTGGCGAGCGGCGCACGCCGCGCGAGGTGATTGGTTGGCGGTAGGGATAGTGGTCGGCGTAAAGCAGGCCGAGCGTCTCGGTCACCCGCTCTTTCAGATAGGCGCGGTTCTTCTGGAATGGCTGCATCCGGCGGATATCAACTTCCCAAAGATCAAACGGCGCTTCGCCATCAACAATCCATTGCGCCAGCGCCATGCCCGCCCCGCCGGAAGAGACGATGCCGATGGAGTTGTAGCCCGCAGCGACATAATAGCCGCCAAGCTCCGGCGCTTCGCCAAGGTAATAACGGTCATCGGGCGTAAAGCTCTCCGGTCCGTTGAAGAACGTGTGGATACCCGCCGTGCCGAGCAGCGGCATGCGGTTCACGCCCATTTCGAGGATCGGCTCGAAATGTCCGAAATCCTCCGGCAATTGGTCAAAGCAGAAATCCTCGGAAATCCCGTTCATGCCCCATGGCTTGGCCACCGGCTCAAACGCTCCGAGCATCATCTTGCCGGCGTCTTCCTTGTAGTAGGCGCATTCATCCGGCACCCGCAGCACCGGCAGTCGGCCAAGTCCCTCCACCGGCTCTGTCACCAGATAGAAGTGCTCGCAGGCATGCAGCGGCACCGAAACGCCGGACATCTGGCCCAAGTCACGCGCCCACATACCTGCGCAATTCACGACCACATCAGCGTCGATATGGCCCTCATCATCGCCTTGCTTCCAGGAAACGCCGGTGACCCGACCACCCTTTTGGTGCACAGCCGTAACCTTGGTTTGCTCAAAAATCTTCGCCCCGCGCATGCGTGCGCCTTTGGCCAGCGCCATCGCGATGTTGGCAGGATCACACTGGCCATCAAGCGGCAAGTGCACCGCGCCCACCACGTCAGAGACGTTGAGATGCGGGTACATCTCCTTGACTTCATGGGGGCTGATTTCCCGCACATCGACATTGAACGCGCGGGCCAGCGAGGCCTGCCGGTAAATCTCGGTCTTGCGGTCCTCTGTCAGCGCCACCGTGATCGAGCCGCACTGGCGCATCCCGGTGCCAATGCCGGTTTCGGCTTCGAGCTTGACGTAAAGATCAGCGGAATATTTGGCGAGCCGCGTCATGTTCACGGAAGCCCGCATCTGCCCGATCAGTCCTGCGGCATGCCATGTGGTGCCACAGGTCAGTTGCTTGCGCTCGAGGAGCACAATGTCTGTCCAGCCGAGCTTGGCCAAATGATAGGCGACCGAACAGCCGGACACGCCGCCGCCGATAATCACCGCACGCGCTTTGGAAGGGACTGTGCTCATTGCAGCGTCCCCGTCAATTCGTAGCCGTCAGCCAGAAGCCGGTCGCGCAGCGCTGCAATATGCTCTGGCCCGACCTCGCAGCACCCACCCACAATCGCCGCGCCCTTTGTCGCCCAGCCTTGCGCAAAGTCCGCGTAGCTTTCGGGGCCAAGATCACGCCGCGCTTCAAGAACATCGACCGTGCCGCCATGCTTGAGTGCGCCAACCGAAGTAAACCCATTGGCGTAAGCGCCCACTGCGCCGCCAAGCGCCAGAAGATCATCCATGCCCAAGCTGATAACCTCTGGCTTGGAACAGTTGATCAGGCGCGCTTCGGTCTTGATGTGGGCAATCGCCTTTGCCGCTTCAACAATCGTTTCGCCGCTGCGCAAGCGTGGACCATCAAGGCTGTCTTGCAAAGTCCAGGAAACCCAAATTGGAAGCCCGGACTCTGCTGCCGCTGTCGCTGCAGCCAATCCTTCCTCAGCGCTCGCCATTGTTTCGCAAAGGAGAAGATCAACATGATCCTTTTGCTCGGCAACGATATGGCGATAAGTTTCGAGTGCCTCCTCATAGCTTGAGCGCAGCTTGGGCGCGTAGCTGCCAAAAAGTGGCGGCAGGCAACCGGCAACGCGTACTTCATGTCCGGCTGTATCTCGCGCCTCTTTGGCTAAATCTATGCCACGGCGCTGCAATGTCTTGAACAGCCCCGGGGCTCCATCGCGCTCGAGACGCTCCGGTGTCGCTGCGTATGTATTGATGGTGATCACGCGGGCACCAGCTTTGATGAAATCCACATGCAGGTCGCGCACCAGATCAGGCTCGTCGATCAGAACCCGAGCCGACCAGAGCGGGGTAGGGGTCGCGCCGGAACGGCGCAACAATTCCTGCCCCATGCCGCCATCGGTCAGAACAATGCGCCTCATGCCCGGATCCTTTCGTTCTTTGGATCCCAAAGCGGCTCGTCCGCCTGCACAATCGCCTTGAAGCGCTCGCCGTAAATTTCGACTTCAAGCTCCGTGCCCGGCACGTTCAGATCGGCACGCAACATCGCCAAGGCAATTGACTTGTTCACGCGGTAGCCCCAGCCACCCGATGTAGTCTCGCCGACGATATTGCCGCTGTGCCAAAGCGTTGACATGTAAGGCGCATCGCAGTCACCCGCATCGACAACCAGCGTGGCAAACCGCTTGGTCACACCGCGCTGCTTTTCGCTGAGCAATGCCGCCTTGCCCTTGAAGTCCGGCTTGTCCCATTTGACAAACCGCTCCATCCCGCCCTGCAGGATCGTGTAGTCGGTTGAAAGATCACCCTTCCAGGCGCGATAGCCTTTTTCGAGCCGGAGTGAATCCAGCGCGAACATGCCGAAAGGCTTCAATCGATGCTTCTGGCCGGCCGCCCAAACCGCATCGAAAATCGCAGCAGTGTCCTCGACCTTCGTGTGCAATTCCCAGCCCAGTTCACCGGCAAACGAAACCCGCACAATCTGAAGATGCCGTCCGGCAATCTGCGTCGTTTGATGCGTCAGCCAGCCGGACGAAAGGTCCGCATCGCAGACTTTGGCAAGGATCGCGCGGGACTTCGGTCCGGTCAGGATTTGGCACGAGAAAGCCTCGGTCACATCTTCCAGCGTGAATGATGAATCCACCGGCATGTGTTTCTTCAACCACTCCATGTCATGCCACTGCGCCACGGCAGCGGTGATCAGGAAATGGAAATCCTCCGCAATCGTCATCACCGACATTTCAGTGACGATCCGCCCGCTGTCGTCCGAAAAGTAGCCAAGGCCGATGCGGCCCGGCTTTGGAATGATGCTTGTCGTCAGCGTCGAAAGCCATGCCGTCGCGCCATCGCCCTTCAGCCGGAAACGCGAAAAGCCCGGCAAATCGAGTATCCCTGCGGCATCGCGCACCGCTTCGCATTCCTCGCGGATGCGCGGCTCCCAAGGCCCTTTTCGCGCCCATGTCTGGGTGGATTCTTCCGAAGTGTCATCGCCCGGCTTGGCGTACCACAGCGCCCGTTCCCAGCCATTAAAGGCGCCATATTGCGCGCCGAAGGACTTGGTCTTGTCGTGGATGGCCGAAAGCTTCTTGTTGCGCCCGGCAGGCCATGCGTGGCGCGGAAAGTGCATGCCATATTCATGCCCGTAGACTTCCATGCCCTTAGCGACAGTATAATCCTGATCGGCAAACGAAGTGAAGCGGCGCGGATCGCACGACCACATGTCCCACTCGGTCTCGCCCTTGGTCACCCACTCGGCCAGCACCTTGCCCGCACCGCCCGCCTGACAGATGCCAAACGTGAACACACAAGCTTCGAATGCATTCGGCACGCCGGGCATCGGTCCGATGAACGGATTGCCATCCGGCGAATAGGGGATCGGACCGTTGATGACCTTCGAGAGCCCGGCCGTGCCAAGGAGAGGCACTCGCTCGATCGCATCGTTAATGTACCATTCCAGCCGCTCCAGATCATCGGGGAACAGCTGGAACGAGAAATCATCCGGCATCGGATCCTGTGGCGTTGTCCAGTGCGCCTTGCAGTTCCGCTCATAGGGACCGAGATTGAAACCGTACTTTTCCTGCCGAAGATAATAGGAAGAATCCACATCACGCAGCAGTGGCAATTTGTGCCCCGCTTCTTTTGTCCAAGCCTCAACCTCGGGCACATTGTCGAACAACATGTACTGGTGGCTCATCACCATCATCGGCAGATCGCGCCCGAACCACTTGGCGACTTCGCGGGCATAGTAACCTGCGGCATTAACCACATATTCGCAGCGGATATCGCCTTGCGGCGTCGAAATCACCCATTCGCCATTCTCGCGCCGCGCCCCGGTCGCCGGACAGAAGCGCAGGATCGTCGCGCCCATGTCGCGCGCTCCCTTGGCCAAGGCCTGCGTCAACTGCGCCGGATCAATGTCGCCGTCGTTCGGGTCATAAAGCGCGCCGCTGAGATCGTGCGTTTCGACAAACGGGTAGCGGGACTTGATTTCGTCCGGCGTCAGGATGTCGAGGTCCATCCCCTGATACCGTCCCATGCCGACAACCTTCTTGAACTCCTGCAGCCGTTCCTTGGAATGCCCGAGCCGCACCGATCCGGTGACATGATAGTTCATTGGATAGTCAACCAGTGCACCCAACTCGCGGTAAAGCGAGGCCGAATAGCGCTGCATGTTCATGATCGACCATGACGACGAAAACGTCGGCACATTGCCAGCCGCATGCCAGGTCGAACCCGCAGTCAGTTCGTTCTTCTCCAGAAGCACGCAGTCAGTCCATCCGGCTAATGCCAGATGATAAAGCGACGACACGCCAACAGCTCCGCCACCGATAATGACAACACGTGCCTGGGTTGGAAATTTTGCCATTTTTGTCCTCAGTAAATCGGCGGAGAGATGACCCAGATGACGACGCAAGGCTCGACCCCCGGGTTCTCCCAATAATAGGATTGGTTCTGAAAACCGAAACTGTCCCCGGCTTTCAGTTCATGTGACTGCCCCTCGATGACCAAGGTCAACCGCCCTGACACGAGGTATCCGCCGTCCTGCGCTGCCCGCGGCGGAAATTGATCGCTCTTGGCTCCGGGCGCAAACACCGAGCGGATCATTTCAAAGTCGCCGGAGAGGTCGGGCGACAAAAGCTCTTCCGTCAACCCGTCTTCATTCGAGCCAAGCACCGCGCGCGATGATGCGCGCACGATCCGCCCGCGCTCCCGCTCCGGCGCTGTCTCATTGCGGAAAAAGAACGACACAGGGATTCCAAACAACCGCGCGACCTTCTTCAGATCGGCAATGGCTGGCTCCGTCTGTCCGCGTTCGACCTGGCTTAACCAGCCGATTGAACGGCCAAGACTTGCCGCCAAATCAACGATTGTCATCGACCGCGTCTTGCGCAACGCGCGGATATCATCACCCACCTGGCTTGTGGTGCCGAACTCCAATGCACCGGTAAACTGCGGTCGCTCAATCATGGCAGCATACAAGCACATGGAAATGAAAAATCCAGTCATTTTTTCAATTGTGTGAAAGATTTGATGATGCGTTCACAAATTTATTGCGGTCTGGATTCATTGTGAAAAAATGCTATCGGCAACAAAATGCGGCACTCGTCCGCAGCGACAAGGCGTTGGTGAGGCAAAAACGATGCAGGGCAAAAAAAGCAAATCGAGTGAGTGGTGGCGTGGCGCAACGCTGTATCAAATCTATCCGCGCTCGTTTCAGGATTCCAACAGCGACGGCATCGGCGACCTGAATGGCATCCGCATGCGCCTCGATGAAGTCAAGGCGCTTGGTGTCGACGGCATCTGGGTCTCGCCGTTCTTCACCTCGCCGATGAAGGATTTCGGCTATGACGTGTCCGATTACAAGGGCGTTGACCCGATGTTCGGCACGCTCGAAGATTTCGACGCCATGGTCGCCGAAAGCCACAAGCGCGGCATAAAAGTGGTTATTGATCTCGTCCTGTCTCACACTTCGGACGTCCATCCCTGGTTCAAGGAAAGCCGCTCTTCGCGCGACAATGACAGGGCTGACTGGTATGTCTGGACAGAGCCAAAAGCCGACGGCACGCCGCCAAACAATTGGCTGTCGGTGTTCGGTGGCTCGTCATGGGAATGGGATTCCCGCCGCCGCCAATATTATATGCACAATTTCCTCGCTTCACAGCCGGACCTCAATTTCCACAATCTTGATGTGCAGGACGCAATACTCGATGTTGCCCGCTTCTGGCTTGAGCGCGGTGTCGACGGATTTCGCCTCGACACGATCAACTACTACTTCCACGACCGCCAGTTGCGCTCCAACCCGCCAGCGTCCGCGACCGGGGCAAACACCGTACCTGCAGTCAATCCCTATGGGCTCCAAAAGCACGACTTCGACAAGACACAGCCGGAGAATATTGCCTTCCTCAAGCGCTTCCGTACGCTGCTGAATGAGTATGACTCCTTCGCTGTTGGCGAGGTAGGTGATGAGGAACGGTCGGTGCAGACCATGGCAGACTATACGTCCGGTCCGGACATGTTGCAGATGTGTTATTCGTTCGAGCTGCTCGGCCCGCAATTCACACCGGATCACATCCGCAACACTGTCGAAGGCTTCTTCAAGGTGGCAACGGACGGATGGCCGTGCTGGGCCTTCTCCAACCATGATGTCGAGCGGCACGTCACACGCTGGTCTGAGCACCCGCATGAGGCTGAGGTCGCCAAGTTCTGCATCTCGCTCATCGCGTCGCTTCGTGGATCGTTGTGCCTCTATCAGGGCGAAGAGCTTGGCCTAACAGAAACCGCGCTCACCTACGAACAGTTGCAGGACCCGTACGGCATCCGCTTCTGGCCGGACTTCAAGGGGCGCGATGGCTGCCGCACGCCCTATCTCTGGGATTCAAACGTGCCGAACGCCGGGTTCACTGACGGCAAGCCCTGGCTGCCGTTGCCCTCCGGACAAATGGCGCTGGCACAGCAGGAAGAGGACCAGAGTTCAGTGTTGCATCACTATCGGATGATCCTGAAAGCCCGCCAAGCGTCACCCTGCTTGCTCTCGGGCGATATCGCTTTCATTGAAAACGGCCCGGCCATTCTCGCTTTCTCGCGATCCAACGCGGATGAGCAGCGGCTTTGCGTGTTCAATTTCGCAGCAGATCCAGCACGCTTTGCCATTCCAGATGCCTTTGATGGCGCAGATTTCGAGGCAGCGTTCACGCGCGGCGTTGCTGTTCAAGA
>JANPEK010000084.1:0-9085 GCA_031422915.1 Phyllobacteriaceae bacterium
GCGGACCTGATCGTCGAAGCCGTCAGCGGAGGCACTGCTGACCGGGCGCAGACGAGTGTGACGTTCACACTCGCGGCGGACGACGACATCGAGATTTTCGAGACCACGAACGCGGCTGGGATTTCGGCGTTGAACCTGACCGGCAACGCGGTCAACCAATCGGTGACCGGCAACGCGGGTGCGAACACGCTCAACGGCGGGTTGGGCAATGACACGCTGACGGGTCTCGGAGGGTCGGACAACTTCCTGTTCAACACTGCGCTGAACGCCACGACCAACCACGACACGATCATCGACTTCAACGTTGCGGCCGACACGATCCAGCTGGAGAACGCTATCTTCACGTTGCTGGCTGCGACCGGTGCCCTTGCGGCCAACCTGTTTGAGGGCGTGTCAATTGCCGGGCAGTCTGGTTTGGAAGTTATCATCTACGACCGCGCCAACGGCGATCTTTACTACGACACAAACGGTGCCGGGACCGCAGGCGGGCTGGTCCTGTTTGCCGATGTGGCCAACAACACGGTGCTGACGAGCGCGGATTTCTTCGTGGTGTGACCTGCTTGTCTGATTTGTGGATTCGAGGCACATCGACGCCTTCAAACGTGCTTCGGGGACCTTGCATGACATTTCATTTCATATCCGGCCTGCCGCGGTCGGGCTCGACGCTGATGTCGGCGATCCTGCGGCAAAACCCGCGCTTTCATGCCGGCATGTCGAGCCCTGTCGCATCGTTCTTCGAGAGCATCATCGCGATGGTTTCAGCTGGCAGGAAACACCATTTGGCGCTGCACTAGACGCCTGACTCACCTAACGCAGCTGTTTGAGCGCCCACTTCCCGTTTCTACCCTATCGTCTTCCGGCAATTGGTGACATTCTACTGCCATGCGTGTTCCAGAGATGCGATTGTGGCTGGGTTGACTGCAGGGTACTTGTTGACGGGATTTGCCAGGATCCGCTTGATGCGGACATCTCGGACAATTTCGTTCGTCTTAATGACTTGGATATTGGGTGCCATGACATCTGAAGCTGCAGCCGGACAGAAAATCGCCCTTTCGTGCGCCTTCGAAAATAGCCAAGGGAAATTGCGATCCGGCACCGAGGACATGTTCTGTTCGGCGCTTGAGCAATATTTGAAAGCAGACTTCGGTCTTTCATTCGCTCAAGCCGGTGCTGCGGGGCACAGGCTTGCGGTGACTGTCAGTCCTCGGTCAACGCAGGCGTTTGATATTTCGGTGCGCGCGGCACCGCTTCGCGGAGGCGGGGAATCCTCAACCTCCATGGTTCTTGTTGCACATGACAGCGGGCTAACCGCGTTTTCCGCAAAGACGCTTGTTCTGCCGATCAGAAGGCAGCTCGGGCTTGTCGATTGACGGATTTCTGCAAACCGGAATTTGACTAAAACGCGCGTGAATTTGCACGTTTGGCGTTCACAATGATTACCGGATTGCTTGTCACGCGGCGGTTATTGTGAAAAGTTACCTTGGGGTAAGAAGAGGCAGACCTGAGAACCGGGCCGCCAATTTCATCAGGCAGGGAGGCGATCATGCCGGATACCGTATTAGCATCAACATTGACGACTGCAGTTTCACCAATTGGAACAACAATTTTTGGCACAGCGGCCGCCCAGGTTCCGTTCAACCCGCTATTTGAAACCACCGATGCCGCTGATTCGACCGCGACGGCCTACACGATGCAGGTCGGCCAATCGGCCTACGGGACAATCGGCAGCAACACCGACAACGACTGGTTCCGGATCGATCTGGTGGCCGGCCAAACCTACGAATTCCGCCTTCTGGGCGTCGGCAATGCCCGTTTGACCGACCCGCTAATGCGCATCCGCGACAGCGCGGGCACAACTCTTATCTCCAACGACGATGCGGGTGCCGCCTCTTGGGGAGGGGTGCACGGACAGGACTCGCGGCTGGTCTTCACCGCCACGACGACGGGCACCTACTATATCGAGGCCGATGCCTTCAGCACCGAGACCGGCAGCTACCTGCTGACCGGCGTGACGCAGACCCCGGGCGGCATGGAGTTCACCATCGACGAAATCGCCTGGCAGCTGACCAACGCGGGCGAGGCCT
This sequence comes from Phyllobacteriaceae bacterium, assembly GCA_031422915.1. GTDB lineage: Bacteria > Pseudomonadota > Alphaproteobacteria > Rhizobiales > Rhizobiaceae > JANMEX01. The sequence goes on from JANPEK010000084.1 coordinate 2,085, forward strand.
TCTTCGGCAGCCCCGAAGCGGCGGCGTTCAACGTGGGCGTGGACGGGCAGCTGACCTTCAACGTCGCCAACCTTACGGCTGAAGGCCAGACCCTGGCCCGCGCCGCCCTGATCACCTGGGGCGACCTGACCGACATCACGTTTGTCGAAACCGCGGGCGCGGCCGAGATCAGCTTTGACGATTCCGATGCTGGCACCACCGCCTATGCCAACACGTCCATTACCGGCACCACGATCAATTCGTCGACGGTGATGATCACCACCGGCTGGCTGACCCAGTTCGGCACCACGTTCAACAGCTATTCCTATGAAACCTACATCCACGAGATCGGCCACGCCCTGGGGCTGGCGCATGGCGGCAATTACAACGGGTCGGCCGTCTTTGGCACCGACAACTACTACCTGAACGACTCGCTGGCCTATTCGATCATGTCCTACATGCCCGCGATCAACGATGAATTCGGCGCCCCCAACACCTTTGTCAACGCCGACTTCCGGTACATGCTGACCCCGGTGCTGGCCGATTTCGTGGCCATCGACCGGCTTTACGGCAGCAGCACCAACACCCGCACCGGCGACACCACTTACGGCTACAATTCCAACACCGGCAATGCGCGGCTGGATAGCGCAGTGACCATTGGTGCCGACGTCAACTTCATGGTGCATGACAATGGCGGCACCGACACGCTGGATTTCTCGGGCTCCTCGGCGGCGCAGACGCTGAACCTGAACGTCGACACGCTGTCCAGCGTGCTGGGCGGGGTGTTCAATCTGTCGATCTCGCGCGAGTCATTGGTCGAGAACGCCATCGGCGGCAGCGGCGTCGATACGCTTATCGGCAATGCGGCGGTCAACACACTGCGCGGCGGTGCGGGAAATGACCGGCTTATCGGCGGCGCGGGCATCGACACGCTGAACGGCGGCGCGAACAATGACACCATCTATGTTGATGTTGCCGGCGACATCATCGTCGAGGCTGTCGGCGGCGGCTTTGACAGTGTGCTTTCGGGTGCCAGCTATACACTCGCTGCTGGCGTCGAAATCGAGCGCCTCTCAACAACCAACATAGCCGGGACCGGCCCGATCAACCTGACCGGCAACGCGTTTGCGCAGGAGATTTACGGCAACAATGGCGCCAACACGCTGAACGGCGGCATCGACAATCTGCGTGATATGCTGACCGGTTATGGCGGCAATGACACCTATGTCATCAACTCGGCGCTCGACGTCATCGTCGAAGCGGCTGGCGGAGGAACGGGCGACCGCGCCAACGCCAGCGTTTCGTTCACGCTGGCGGCCGACGACCATATCGAGGTCTTGCAAACCACCAACGCAGGCCTTTCGGTCGCCATCAACCTGACCGGCAATGGATTTGCACAGTCGGTCTATGGCAACGCGGCAGGCAACGTCGTCAATGGCGGAATTGATGCGTTGCGCGACACGCTGATCGGCTATGGCGGCAATGACACCTATGTCATCAATTCGACAGCGGACCTGATCGTCGAAGGCGTTGGCGCAGGCACCGCCGACCGGGCGCAGACGAGTGTGACGTTCACACTTGCGGCGGACGATGATATCGAAATTTTCGAGACGACGAATGCTGCTGGCATTATCGCTTTGGGCTTGACGGGCAACGCCTTGATTCAAAGCGTGACCGGCAATGCCGGTGCGAATGTCTTGAATGGCGGGCTTGGCAATGATGCGCTAACTGGATTGGGTGGGGCGGATAACTTCCTGTTCAACACGGCGCTGAACGCCACGACCAACCACGACACGATCACCGACTTCAACGTTGCAGCCGACACCATCCAGCTTGAGAATGCGATCTTCACGCTGCTGGCTGCGACGGGGGCCCTTGCGGCGAACCTGTTTGAGAGCACATCAATTGCCGGGCAGTCTGGTTCGGAAGTGGTGATTTACAACCGTGCCAACGGTGATCTCTATTACGACACGAACGGCGCGGCAACGGCAGGCGGGCTGGTGCTGTTTGCCGATGTCGCCAACAATACGGTGCTGACAGCGGCAGACTTTTTCGTGGTGTGACGCTGCTTGTCCGATTTGTGGATTCGAGGCACATAGACGCCTTCAAACGTGCTTCGGGGACAATGCATGACATTCCATTTCATATCCGGCCTACCGCGTTCGGGCTCAACACTGATGTCGGCGATCCTGCGGCAAAACCCGCGCTTTCATGCAGGCATGTCGAGCCCTGTCGCTTCGTTCTTTGAGAGCATCATCGCGATGGTTTCAGCTGGCAGCGAGATATCCTCGATGGTTGACCAGGATCAGCGCGCGCGGCTGCTGCGTGGCCTGTTCGACAGCTATTACGCAGACGTGGACCGGCCGGTGATTTTCGACACCAACCGCGCTTGGACAGCGCAGCTTCCGGCGCTGATGTCGCTGTTTCCGCAATCAAAACTGATCTGCTGCGTGCGCGATGTCGCTTGGGTCATGGACAGTCTGGAACGGCAGTTCCGCAACAACAAGTTCGAGAACACCAGGCTGTTCAACAGCCCGGCAGAGCGCTCAACGGTGTACACCCGCGTCGAGGCGCTGGCCAATGCCAACCGGCTGGTCGGCTTTCCCTGGCACGCGCTGCGCGAGGCATGCTTTTCCGAACATGCCACCAGCATTTTGCTGGTCGAATATGACCTTGTCGCCAGCCGTCCGCAGGAAGTGTTCCAGCTGATCTACGAGTTTCTCGGCGAAGCGCCGTTCGCGCATGATTTTGCCAATGTGCAATACGACGCGCCGGAATTTGACGCGCAACTGGGCCTCGATGGGCTGCACCGCGTGCACCCGAAGGTCGAGCCGCGCGCCCGCCAGACCATCCTGCCACCGGACCTTTTCGAGCGTTACTCAAAGCTCGCCTTCTGGCGCGACATGCCGCAAAGCAAAGTGTTTCGCATCGTCGCCAAGCCTGACGGCAGCCAGCAATCCGCCATGCCGCAGCCGACACAGAAACTTGATTTACCGTCTTGATATCACGGCCTTGCGAGACGCTGTGGTTAAGATAGTGTAAATACCGCAAGGGAAGGCGTGCCGGGGGGCGCCGTCACTTCTTCTGATGCAACGCATGAAAAGCGCAGCAGGAGTCGGTTCCATGCCACCATTCGTTGTCACAACCTCAGCCGATGTTGTTGATGTCAATGACGGGTTTGTCTCGCTGCGGGAGGCGGTGGCGCTAGCCAATGCCAATGCGGATTCCGATACGATCACTTTCGCCGCTGCGCTGGAAGGGTCAACGATCACACTGGGAAGTGGGCCGCTCGCCCTTACCAGCGATATCATCATGGACGGCGACATAACCGGCGACAACAGGGCTGACATCGTCATTTCCGGCGGCAACGCCGGCAGCATCCTGGACATTTCCGGGGCCGGGACCGATGTCGATCTGCTTAGCCTGACACTTGCGGGTGGTGCCACATTCGGCAGCGGCGGCGCGATCAGTATCGTCGGCGGGACGCTCGACATCAGCGACACGACGATCCGCAACAGCTCTGCCGGCAGCAACGCAACGACCGGCGGCGGGGCGATTTACGCCTCCGGCGCGACGCTGACGATGACCAATTCACTGCTGACAGGCAACTCATCCGGCGGCCAGAGCGGCGGCGCGATCCTCATGCAAGGCGGCACTGCCACGCTCACCAACACGACGATCCATGCCAACACCGCAAACGGCAGCAATTTCAACCCCTTCGGCTCAGGCGGCGGCATATCCGCGAACAGCACTGCGACGGTGACACTTGTCAACAGCACCGTAACCAACAACACTGCCTCCGGCGCGGTGAGCAGTTCCGGCGGCGGCATATCCATCGGCGGCACGCTTAATCTCATCAACACGGTGGTGGCGGACAACACCGCTGGATCGCTGGCCAATGTTCAAGGCACCATCAACACCAACACAAATAATTTCATCGGGATCAACCCCGGCCTCAACTTGCTCTTCGACAATGGCGGCACCACGCTGACGCAGTCCATACGCACAAACAGCCCGCTCATTAACGCTGGCAGCAATGGCGCGCCCGGTGTCCCCGTACTGGACGCCAACGGCAATGACCGCACTGTGGGAACCGTCGACATCGGCGCAACAGAGCGCCAGATCATGGTGACTAACACACTTGATTCCGGCGCAGGCTCGCTGCGCCAGGCGATCATCGACGCAAACGCCAACGCCGATTTCAGCGTCATCCAGTTTGATGGATTGCTCTCTGGGCAGACCTTCAACGTGGGCGCGCTGGGACAGCTCAACATCGCGTCCGACATCCGCATCGACGGTGACATGAACGGCGACAACAAGGCCGATGTCACGATTTCCGGCGGCGATGCGCGCCGTATCTTCTTTATCTCCAGCGTTCTCGCAGATGTGGAACTGAGAAGCCTGACATTAACCGGCGGCAACGCGGCCGGCGATTCCGGCGGCGCCATCGCTGCCGTGAATGCCGGCAGCCTGCACATTCTTGACACGACGATCAGCGGCAACAACGCCGGCAACGGCGGCGGGATCGCCACATTCGGTACCGCGCTTACCATCGCCAATTCGCTGATTACCGGAAACACCGCTGGTCTTGGCGGCGGCATCTACAGCCAGAACGCAAGCGTAACCCTTCAGAACTCCACAGTGACCGGCAACACCTCGACCGGTTTGGCCGGAGGCATATCAAGTTTCAACGGCAGCCTCGGCCTGTTCAACACCACGGTCGCCGGCAATCGCGCCGACACAGACGGAACCGATGCGGCATCAGGCGGCGGCATCCGCACGGCGGGCACTAGCTATGCGGTGCTCTACAACAGCGTGGTCGCCGATAATTTCTCCGGCACAGGCCTTGTCGAGCACAATGTCGTCGGCACCATAGGTTTTGCCGGCAACAGCGCTTTTGGCGACGGCGCCGCCATTAGCATCGATGGCGGCGGCAACATTTTGAACATCGCCACTGCCGGGCTCGGCATCCTCGCCGACAATGGCGGCACGGTGCGCACGCTGGCCATCGAGGCCGGCAGCAGACTGACCGGCGCAGGCAGCACGGGACGCATTGCGACTGACAGCCTCGACATCGACAACGATGGCAATACTGCGGAAGCCTTGCCAATCGACGGGCGAGGCGGCCCGCGCCAAATCGGACAGGTCGATATCGGCGCGGTGGAAGGCCGCGCGCCGCTGATCGTCTCTACCGCTGCGGACGACGCTTTCGGTGGTGGCAACCTTGCAGCCGAGACGGCGGATGGCGGCGGCTTGAGCCTGCGCGAGGCGATGGCCTTCGCCAATGCCGATTCAAGATCTGACGCCATCCTGTTCGACGCAAACCTCGCCGGCCAGACACTGACACTGATGGGCGGCGTCCTCGAGATTGTGGGTAACACCGTTGTTGATGGCGATACAAATGGCGACAATCGGGCTGACATCACGATTTCAGGTGGCGGTGTAAGCCGCATTTTCAGTCTACAGACGGGGGGCAATGCGAGTATCCTGAGCCTCACGCTGGCCAATGGCTTTGTCGATGCCGGTCAGGGCGCAGGCATCTACGCTGACAACGGAACAAATCTCGAGATTGTCGATTCGACGATCCGGAATTGCATGACTTTCGCACAGTTTCCAGCCGATCAGGCAAACGGCGGCGGCATAGCAAGCCAAGGTACGCTGACAGTCATCAACTCCACCATCACCGGCAACTCCGCTCAGGACGGCGGCGGCGTGTTTGTCACCGGCACGGCCACGTTTATAAACGCAACGATCTCCGGCAACACCGCTCAGGATATTCAACTGACCGGCGGAGTTGGCGGCGGCATCTCGGCCGACGGGGCAACGCTCACAATCCTGAACAGCACAGTCACCGGCAACGCCGCTAGCTATGATGGCGGAGGCATCAGTCTGGTGAATGGGACGGCCACCATCGTCAACACTGTTGTCGCGGCGAACACCGCGGCCACCTTTTCGAACGATATGGTCGGAACTGGACTCACGGCGCAGAACAGCTTTTTCGGCACCACTGTCAGCATCGGCACCGACAATGGCGGCAACATCAACAACGGCGGCGATCCGCTTCTGGGCCAGCTTCTCGACAATGGCGGCACGGTGCTCACCCGCTCACCACTCGACGGCAGCTTGCTGATCGGTGCTGGCGGGACCCTTACAATTCAGGACCTGTTCGACATTGACGGCGACGGCAACCGCTTTGAGGGCCTGCCTCGCGATGGCCGTGGCCAACCGCGCGTCAATGGCGTGCGCGACATCGGCGCCGTGGAGCAGATCGTCGACGAGATCATCCGCGGCACAGACGGTGGCGACACGATCAGCGGAGGCCTTGGCCTCGACCGGCTGATCGGCGGCTTGGGTCTGGACACGATGAACGGCGGCGCGGGCAATGACATCATCGAGGTCGATGCTGCCGGCGACATAATCATCGAAGCCATCGGTGGCGGGTTTGATACGGTGCGGTCCACCGTCACCTACTCGCTGGCTGCAGGTGTCGAGGTCGAGCGGCTTTCGACCAGCGCCACCGGCGGAACCGGTGCCATCAACCTGACCGGAAACGCGTTTGCGCAGGAGATCTATGGCAACAACGGCGCCAACACGCTGAACGGCGGCATCGACGCACTGCGCGATATTCTCACAGGGTACGGCGGCAATGACATCTACGTCATCAATTCGGCGCTCGACATCATCGTCGAGGGTGTCGGCGGCGGTACGGCAGACCGGGTACAAACCAGCCTGACCTTTACGCTTGCGGCCGACGACAACATTGAGATTTTCCAAACGACAAACGCTGCCCTGACGACGGCAATCAATTTGACTGGCAACGGCGTTTCTCAAGCGATTTACGGCAATGCTGGCGTCAACACCTTGAGCGGTGGCATTGATGCGCTCAGCGACACGCTGATCGGCTACGGTGGCAACGACATTTATGTCATTCACTCGGCAAATGATCTGATCGTTGAGGGCGTTGGCCAAGGCGCGTCCGACCGTGTGCAGGCGACAGTGTCGTTCGCTCTGGCTGCCGACGA
>JANPEK010000085.1:0-3974 GCA_031422915.1 Phyllobacteriaceae bacterium
CCCCGTACCCGAAAGCCCTGACCCGCCGAACGGCTGCGTGCCCACCACCGCACCAATCATGTTGCGGTTGACGTAGATGTTGCCGGTGTCGAGGCGCTCGGTTACTTTTTTGACCGTGTCCTCGATGCGCGTGTGGATGCCGAGCGTCAGGCCGAAGCCGGTCGATTCGATCTGGTCAAGCACCTTGTCGAGCTGCCCCGCCTTGTAGCGGACGACATGCAACACCGGCCCGAAGATTTCGCGCTCCAGCGCCTCGGCTTTTGTCAGCTCGACGATGTGCGGGCCGAAGAACAGACCGCCGTTTGGTGCCTCGGCGGCAAAACGCACCTTCTGGCTCTTGCGCATGGCGGCGATATGGCTGTTGAGCATGGCGAGCTGGTCGGCGTCGATCACTGGGCCGATGTCGGTGTGAAGATGCATCGGATCGCCCATCTTCAGTTCGCGCGCTGCACCCTCGATCATGTCGAGCATCCGCTCGGCCACATCTTCCTGCACGAACAGCAGGCGGAGCGCCGAGCAGCGCTGACCGGCGGAGCGGAAGGCAGAGGAGACGACATCATCGGCCACCTGTTCGGGCAGCGCAGTCGCGTCAACGATCATCGCGTTCATGCCGCCGGTTTCGGCAATCAGCGGCACGATCGGGCCGTTTTTGGCGGCGAGCGTGCGGTTGATCGCCCAAGCGGTTTCGGTCGAGCCGGTGAAGCAGACGCCGTCGATCTTAGGGTGCGACGTCAGCGCCGCGCCGACGCGGCCATCGCCCGGCACGAACAGCAGCGCATCCTTGGGAACGCCAGCCTCATGCAGGATTTTCACCATCTCATGCGCCACCAGCGGCGTCTGTTCGGCCGGTTTGGCGAGCACTGCATTGCCCGCAGCAAGCGCGGCGACAACCTGACCGGCGAAAATTGCCAACGGGAAGTTCCACGGCGAAATGCAGACAAACACGCCGCGACCGCGATGGGCGAGGCGGTTGTCCTCGCCGGTCGGTCCCGGTAGCGCGATTGGTTCGCCGAATGATTTGACAGCTTCGCGGGCATAGAAGCGGCAGAAATCGACCGCTTCTCGAATTTCCGATACGCCGTCATCCAATGTCTTGCCAGCTTCGCGCGACAGAAGGGCGAGGAAATGATCGCGGTTCTTTTCAAGCAGGTCTCCGGCCTTTTCGAGCATTTTCGAGCGGGTTTCGACCGGCATTTTGGACCAGACTTTGAAGCCCTTGCGCGCAGCATCGACTGCCTCGGAAACATTCTGCGTCGTCGCATTCATCACGACGCCAACCGGCTTGCCATCGACTGGCGAGCGGACATCTTCACGCAGCGAAAACGCCGAAGCGCCGGGGATCAGCGGCTTGGCTTCGATCTCGGTTTTCTGCTTGGCAAGCGATGCGACGAGCTTGGCCAGTTCCTTGCGGTCACCGAAATCAAGGCCCTTGGAATTGGCGCGATCCGGATAGATGGCGAGCGGCTTGGGGATGTTCGGGTTGGCATAACCCTTGCCGTCATTGAGGATTTCGCCCGGACGCACCAGCAGGCTTTTGACTGGAATGTTGGTGTCGCCGACGACAGACACGAACGAGGAGTTCGCGCCATTCTCGAGCAACCGCCGCACGAGATAGGCGAGCAGATCGCGATAGCCACCCACCGGCGCATAGATGCGGCAGGCGATCTTGTCGCCGCCCTCGGTGACGGATTTGTACAGCGTCTCGCCCATGCCATGCAGCCGCTGGAACTCGAACCCGGTCTTGTCGGCACCCGCCATCTCCATGATGGTGGCGACGGTGAGTGCATTGTGGGTGGCAAATTGCGGGAAAAGCGTCGGCCGCGCATTCAGCATCTGTCGCGCGCAGGCAAGGTACGAGGCGTCCGTCGCCGCCTTGCGCGTGAACACCGGATAGCCGTCGAGCCCGCGCTCCTGCGCCCGCTTCACTTCCGTGTCCCAGTAGGCACCCTTCACAAGCCGCACCATCATGCGGCGGCCAAGACGCTTCGACAGCGCTTCGACATGGGCAATCACCGCCCCTGCCCGCTTCTGGTAGGACTGGATCGCAAGGCCGAAACCGTCCCAGCCGTCGAGGGATTTATCGGCAAACACCGCGTCAATCACATCCAGCGACAGCTCCAGCCGGTCGGCCTCTTCGGCATCGATAGTGAAGTTGAGATCATAGCTCTTTGCCCTGCGCGCAAGATCAAGCGTCAGCGGCACGAGTTCGGCCATCACCCGATCCTTGTGCGTCGCCAGATAGCGCGGGTGCAGCGCAGACAGCTTGACCGAAATGCCCATCCGGTCCGGCAGCGGCTTGTTGCCGGCCGCCTTGCCGATGGCTTCGATGGCATTGGCATAGGAGTTGAAATAGTGCTTGGCATCCTCTGCCGTACGCGCGCCCTCGCCCAGCATGTCAAACGAATGACGGTATCCTTTGGCCTCGTTGGAGCGGGCGCGGTTCAGCGCATCCTTGATGGTTTCGCCGAGCACGAAATGATGGCCGAGAAACCGCATCGCCTGTTTGGTCGCGGTGCGTACGGTCGGGAGACCAACCCGCTTCATCAGTGTGGCAATCACGCCTTCGGGCGTTTCACCCGGCTTGATCACCTTGGCGGAAAGTCCAAGCGCCCAGGCTGAACCGGCCACAAACAGCGAGCCGCCCTTGCTCTCATGCTGCGCCCAGCCGCCCTGATGCAGCTTGTCCTCGATCAGCCGGTCCTGGGTCGCGCCATCCGGCACACGCAGCAGCGCCTCGGCAAGAACCATGAGCGCCAGACCCTCGCGCGTGGACAAGCCATATTCGCGCAGGAAATCCTCGACCCCGCCAATGCCGCCCGATTGCGCGCGGATGGCATTGATGTAATCTGACGCCCGCCGGTCAATCGCCCCTTCCGTCGCCGCGTCGCTCTTGCCCTGCTCAAGCAAGCGGGCGACCAGTTGGTCATCGGATGGCATCGGATCAGCATAAAAGTGCGGGGCGGTGGACATCGGCATTTCCTCCAGATTTATTTTTCCCTGTATAACCTATATTCTATGGATTTTTTCACCATACTTTGATAACTGGCTGGCGAATTTCTTTGAAAAATGGAAAATTTCAGTGGATATCAAATCTCTCGACCAGATCGACAGGCGCATCCTGCGCGAATTGCAGGCCAATGGCCGCCTGACCAACACCGAATTGTCTGAGCGCGTCCACCTCTCCGCCACGGCCACCAACGAGCGCGTCAAGCGGCTGACAAGGGACAACTTCATCATCGGCTACACAGCGCTCCTGTCACCGGAAAAGCTCGGCCGCGCATTGCTGCTGTTCGTCGAGGTCAAACTGGAGCGGACCACGCCGGACGTCTTCGACGCCTTCGCCGCCGCGATAAGGCGAACGCCGGATGTGCTGGAATGCCACCTGATCGCAGGAGGGTTCGATTATCTGGTCAAGGCCCGCGTCGCTGACATGTCGGCATACAGGCAGTTTCTGTCGGACCTGTTGACGGCGGTTCCCGGCATCCGAGAAACGCGGACGTATACGGTGATGGAAGAGGTCAAGGACACGACGAATCTGCCGATCTGATTCAGCTTTATCAAAAATTGCGTGACAAACTCGATGAGGGGCAGCGCCAACGGTAAAATACCTGATGCCCCAAAGACCAGCCCTCTAACTCAGCATCACCGGCTTCGACCGCATGCGAGCCACACCAATCACCCGGCCCAACAGACCAGACGCATCCAAACCCGCTACTGCCTGAGAATATCCCGCACTTCCACAAGGTTGGAGCGCACGCGCAAAATCTTGAAGCCGAGCGTTGTCAGATGAGTCGGCATGATCCAGCCGTCTTCCTTGCCGTTGGAAATAATTAGCGGGTCAAGATCAAGCGCCGAGCGCATTTGGTCTTCCATCCGGTTCCATACCGCATCCAGCGCCTTGGTCTTGATGATGTCCTCAAAGTCGGCATGGGCTGCCGAAAGGAAGCCGTAGTAGGCATAAAGTTGGCCCATCG
>JANPEK010000086.1:0-42651 GCA_031422915.1 Phyllobacteriaceae bacterium
CTGTCATTCAGCCCGATCACCGGCGCGCCGTTCTTCACCGCCATGTCCATGATCTTGCAGATCTTCTTCGCATGCGTTTCCGATAGCGAGCCGCCAAGCACGGTGAAATCCTGCGCGAACACGTAGGTCATGCGCCCGTTGATTGTGCCCCATCCGGTTACCACGCCATCGCCTGCGATTTTCTGATCGGCCATGCCGAACTCGGTCGCCCGGTGGGTGACGAACATGTCAAATTCTTCAAACGAGCCTTCGTCGAGCAGCACATCCAGCCGCTCGCGCGCCGTTAGCTTGCCCTTTGCATGCTGCGCATCAATGCGCGCCTGTCCGCCGCCCATCCGCGCCTCAACGCGCCGCGCCTCAAGCTGTTCCAGCATCTCGTGCATGGCATCCCTCCCGTCCCGAACTGTTTTGCCGGGAAGCTAGTTGAAATGGCGCAGCGAAGGAAGGGCGTTTGGCTAAGCCATCAGTCTCATGAACTCTGGCTGGGGCGCCAGGGATCGAACCTGGGAATGGCGGAATCAAAATCCGCTGCCTTACCGCTTGGCTACGCCCCAAATCAGGAGGTTCCGCTTCATTTGCGAAACAGTTCGCGGTCTATAATAGGGCACCGATGCCATTGCAACAGCGCTGCGCCCAAGTTTCATGCGCGCATTGCCACAATTGCCCGATACTGGTTCCAAGCGGAATGCTTTTCTGCCAAAAGCCCGTCGCGCTGGATTCCGTTTCGCTTGTCTGATGTCTTCCGCATTGCGCAACCTGTCATGGAGGCCGGTGCAAATGCTAAACGATCCATCACAATTGCCCGCAAGGGTTAAGGCGTTTTCACGCCAGCATGCAGGACCAACCATGAGCGAGCGCAATCTTACCCACCTCAAACGGCTCGAAGCCGAGGCAATCCACATCTTCCGCGAGGTGGCCGCGAATTTTGACAAGCCGGTGATGCTCTATTCCATCGGCAAGGACTCGTCCGTGCTCTTGCATCTTGCCATTAAGGCGTTTTATCCGGCCAAGCCGCCTTTCGCGTTTCTGCATGTCGATACGACGTGGAAATTCCGTGAAATGATCGAGTTTCGCGACGAGACAGCCATGCGACTCGGCATTGATTTGATCGTCCACATAAATCAGGACGGCGTGCGCGATGGCATCAACCCTTTTGACCACGGCTCCAGCGTCCACACCAACATCATGAAAACTGTAAGTCTGCGCCAGGCGCTTGATCTGCACGGCTTTGACGCAGCCTTCGGCGGCGCGCGGCGCGATGAGGAAAAATCCCGCGCCAAGGAGCGGATATTCTCGTTCCGGAACGCTGCCCACGGCTGGGACCCGAAAAACCAGCGCCCGGAAATGTGGAAAATCTACAACACCCGCGTCGCCAAAGGAGAATCCATCCGCGTCTTTCCGATCTCCAACTGGACCGAGCTCGACATCTGGCAATATATCCTGCTCGAAAAAATCCCCAACGTGCCGCTCTATTTCGCAGCGCACCGCCCGGTGGTCGAGCGCGATGACACGCTGATCATGGTCGATGACGACCGGATGAAACTGCGCGACGGCGAAGTCATCGAAAACCGGCTCGTGCGCTTCCGCACCCTCGGCTGCTACCCGCTGACCGGCGCAATTGACTCTGACGCCACTGACCTTGGTGCCATCGTACAGGAAATGCTCGTCGCCCGCACGTCGGAGCGTCAGGGGCGCATGATCGACAAGGATGAAGCGGGCTCCATGGAAAAGAAAAAGCGCGAGGGCTATTTCTGATGAGCGCCTCCGCATTGAAAGTTCAGCCGTTGACCGAATACGACGACAACCCGGAAATCGCCGCGTTTCTGGCCGAGCAGGAAAACAAGACGCTGCTGCGCTTCCTCACCTGCGGCTCGGTCGATGACGGCAAATCGACGCTGATTGGCCGTCTGCTCTACGACACCAAGCTGATCTTTGAGGATCAGCTCGCTACACTGGAGCGCGACTCCAAGAAGCACGGCACCGACGGCGACAACATCGATTTCGCGCTGCTGGTCGATGGTCTCGAAGCCGAGCGCGAGCAGGGCATCACCATCGACGTCGCCTACCGCTTCTTCGCCACACCCAAGCGCAAATTCATAGTCGCCGATACGCCCGGCCACATCCAATACACCCGCAACATGGCAACCGGCGCATCGACCGCCGATCTTGCCATCGTGTTGATCGACGCGCGCCAAGGCGTGCTCCAGCAAACCCGCCGCCACTCCTTTATCGCCTCGCTGCTCGGCATCAAAAACATCATCGTCGCCGTCAACAAGATCGATCTGGTCGATTTTTCGCAAGACGTGTTCGACCGGATTGTCGCTGAATATCAGGTGCTTGCCAAAGGACTCTCGTTTCAATCGATCGTACCGATCCCGATCTCTGCCCGCTTCGGCGACAACGTCACTTCGCGTTCCAAAAATATGCCCTGGTATGACGGTCCGGTGCTGCTCGACCATTTAGAAACGGTCAAAATCGAACAAGGCCTGCAAGACCTGCCGTTCCGGTTCCCGGTTCAATATGTGAACCGCCCCAACCTCGACTTCCGCGGCTTCGCCGGTCAGGTCGCATCCGGCAAGGTTACAGTCGGCGATACAATTGCGGTCGCCAAATCCGGCCAGTCATCAAAAGTCAAACGCATCGTCACTTTCGATGGCGACCAGCCAAACGCCGTCGAAGGCGAGGCGGTCACGCTGGTACTTGAAGACGAAGTTGAAGTCTCGCGCGGCAACATACTGGTCGCGTCCGATGCCCGCCCGCACGTCGCCGACCAGTTCTCGGCCCATATCGTCTGGTTCGACGAAACGGCGCTAATGCCGGGCCGCACTTATTACCTGCGCACCGAAACCGATCAGGTCACCGCCACCGTCTCCTCGCTGCGCCACCGCATCAACGTCAATTCCTTCGCCCACGAGGCCGCCAAGTCGCTGGATATGAACGAGGTCGGCGCAGTCAACATCTCCACTCAAGCACCCATCGCCTTTGACAGCTACAATGACAACCGCGCCACCGGCGCCTTCATCCTGATTGACCGCCTCACCAACGCCACCGCTGGCGCGGGCATGATTGAAGCGCCGCTGCGCCGTGCGTCTAATGTTCATTGGCAGGCGCTGGACGTGAACAAGGACGCGCGGGCGATGCAGAAGCATCAAAAGCCCGCCGTGCTCTGGTTCACCGGCCTGTCAGGCTCCGGCAAATCGACCATCGCCAACATCGTCGAAAAGCGGCTGCATGCGCTTGGTATGCACACCTATATCCTTGATGGCGACAATGTCCGCCACGGTCTCAACCGCGATCTCGGCTTCACCGACGAAGACCGCGTCGAAAACATCCGCCGTGTCGCCGAAGTCGCGCGGCTGATGGCGGACGCCGGCCTGATCGTCCTCGTCTCCTTCATCTCGCCGTTCAAGAGCGAGCGCCGGACAGCGCGCGAGTTGCTGCCAGCGGGTGAATTCATCGAGGTGTTTGTCGATACACCCATTGAGGATTGCGCCGCGCGTGATCCCAAGGGCCTCTACGCCAAGGCCTATCGCGGCGAGATCAAGAATTTCACCGGCATTGACTCACCCTACGAAGCGCCGGATGCTCCGGAAATCCATCTGAAGACGTCGGGCCGCGAGTCGGCAGACCTTGCCAAGGAAGTCGAAGATTACATCCTCCGCCTCAACGCCTACGACGACTTCACAATCTGACACGGCTGCAATGCTGATTGTGTTTGAGGCGCTGGCCATCAAGGCCGGTGCCGCGATCATGATTGTGCGCGCCAAAGGCATCGAGGCACGCGCCAAAGAAGACCTGTCGCCCGTCACCGAGGCGGACGAGACAGCCGAGCGCATCATCGTCGATGGTCTTGCCGCGCATTTCCCCGATATCCCGATCGTCGCCGAGGAAGGGATAGCCGCAGGCCACGTGCCCGAGGCTCTGGGCAGCCGCTTTTTTCTGGTTGACCCATTGGATGGCACGAAAGAATTCGTTGCTGGCCGTGAGGATTTCACCGTCAACATCGCCCTCATCGAAAACGCGGTGCCCGTGGCCGGCATTGTCTACGCCCCCGCCCGCGCTGTTCTCTATGCAGGCGCTGGGCGGGCCGCATACCGCGCCAGCATCGGCTCTGCGTCAGACAGCGCCGTTATCGAGCGTCGCATGCCGCTGCTGCCGGAACACGAGCCAGCCCCGCGCCGCGTGGTCGCCTCGCGCAATCACCTGACGCCGGAAACAGAAGATTATCTCGCAGGCCTGCACGGCTGCTCAACCGTCAACATCGGCTCATCGCTGAAATTCTGCCTCCTCGCCGAAGGCTCTGCCGATCTCTACCCGCGCTTCAGCCGCACTATGGAGTGGGACACCGCCGCAGGCGACGCCGTCCTGCGCGCTGCCGGTGGCCGCACAGAAACAATCGACGGCCAGCCGCTCACCTACGGCAAACGCAATCAACCTCACGACAGCGATTTCGCCAACCCGCATTTTATTGCGCGGATTTGAGGTGGTTTTCGCCCGAACCTTGGCGCTGCACCTCATCCGCCCTGCGGGCACCTTCTCCCCGCAAGTTGCGGGGAGAAGGACGATTATCACAAACGGCCGCACTACCCTTCTCCCCGCCGCTTGCGGGGAGAAGGTGGCGCGAAGCGACGGATGAGGGGCAGCGCAAAGGGTCAAAGAGAGCCCTTACCTCAACTCCCCAAAATCGCGCCCTTGATCGTCTCCACATTACTCCGCATCATTTCAATATACGTTCCCGCCGGTCCATCAACCTCCGACAGCGCATCCGAATAAAGCGCTCCACCCACCTTGATCCCGGTTTCCGCCGAAATCTGGTTCACCAGCCGTGGATCCGAAATATTCTCCACAAACAGCGCCGAAGCCTTGTCTGCCCGCACTTGGTCAATCAGCTTTGCCACATCCGAGGCCGAGGCCTCAGAGTCCGTCGAAATACCCTCAGGTGCCAAAAACTTCACACCATACTCATGCGCAAAATAGCCGAACGCGTCATGTGAGGTGATAATCGTCCGCTTCTCTGCCGGAATTGACGCCACAACTGCCCGGATATCCGCATCCAATGCCGCAAGCTTGGCGTCATAAGCCGCCGCATTGGCCTTGAATACATCGCAATCAGCAGCGGCTGCCGCGCAGAATGCCTCAGTGATGTTCTTCACATAAAGCCGCACATTAGGCACGGATTGAAAGGCATGCGGATCGATTTCGCCGTGGTGATCGTCCGCCTCAGCCGCCGGGGCCTCGCCGTCGTGGGCGTGCTCTTCCGCCGCGGGCTTGATAGGCTCAACACCCTTTGATACCTCAACTATCGCCGCCTTGGTTGCGCTTGCCTTGGCCAGCCGTTCGATAAAACCCTCAAATCCAAGACCGTTGATAAGAACAACATTTGCGCCCGCAACGCTCGCAGCGTCCGCCGGCTTCGGCTCATACACATGCGCGTCTCCATTGGGTCCCACCAGTGTGACCACCTCAACCTTGTCGCCGCCGACAGCCTTGGCCAAATCGCCAAGGATCGAAAACGACGCAACCGCCTTCAACGGGTCTGCTGCCGCAAATGTCGGCAATGCCAACAGGCAAACGCCACACGCGAGCGCCAAATTCCGTAAATTTTTCATGGGTTAGCTCCTTTTTGATGAATCAGACTATCAGGCAACGCGATGCCGGTGCGGCCGTAGCCGTGACAGCACTATTCCGCGCCGCCCTCCGATCAGCGACACCAAATAGGCAAACCCGGCGACAAGAATAATCGATGGCCCGCTCGGCAATTCCAGATGATAGGAAATCAGCAATCCCGCCACGCCCGACACCATGCCGATGGCAATGGCGAGCAGCGACATGGTCTCAACGCGGCTCGTCCAGAAGCGCGCGGCAAGCGCGGGCAGCATCATCAGGCCGACCGATAGCAGCGTGCCGAGCGCCTGAAATCCGCTGACCAGGTTGAGCACGACCAGCACCAGAAACAAAAAGTGCACCAGCCCGCCGATGCCGCTCACCGAGCGCAGATACAAAGGGTCAAGACACTCCGCCACCAAACCGCGCCAAAAGACCGCCAGCACCACGAGCGTCAGTGCGGATATTGACCCGATCAGCCACAGCGTCTGCGCGTCCAATGCCAGAACGGTGCCAAACAACACATGCATCAGGTCCACACTCGAACCGCGCAGCGAAACCAGCAAGACACCGGCTGCCAGTGAAATCAGGTAAAATGCCGCCATCGACGCGTCTTCGTTCTGGATCGTGTAGCGCGACACCGCGCCCGCGCCGAGCGCCACGGCAAGTCCGGCAATCAGCCCGCCAATCGTCATTGGGATGATAGCCAACCCGAACAACAGATACGCCGCCGCCGCACCCGGCAAAATCGCATGCGCCATCGCATCGCCCGCAAGACTCATTCGCCGCAGCATCAGGAACACGCCGACCGGACCTGCGCCAATCGCCAGCATCAATGTGCCGAGCAAGGCCTTCTGCATGAAGCCATAGTCAAAAAACGGCGTGACCAGCAAATCATACATGGCTCAGTGCCTCACCTTGCTGGAATGGTCATGGTGGTTATGGCCGGAATGGTCATGATGCTCATGGTCATGATGCTCATGCTCATCATGCCGGTTCATGTCGCCGGGCTCATCACACCATGCCGCATTTTCGTTCCAAGCCTCGGTAAACCGCCTTGCCCGCGATAGATTGTCATCCGTCAGCGCCGCGTGTGTCAGTCCCCAGGCAATTTCCTGCCGTGCAAGCAACAGCACCTCAGGAAACACCTGCCGCACCAGCGTCATGTCATGCACGACAACCATCACAGTGCGCCCTTCGCCCTGCCACTGCGCAATCAGCGCGACCAGATCGCCGACAGTCTTGGTATCGATGGCGTTGAACGGTTCGTCGAGCAGGATAAGGTCCGCATCCTGCAACAGCACCCGCGCAAACAGCGCCCGTTGCAACTGCCCGCCGGAGAGCGTGTCGAGCGCCCGGTTCTCAAATCCCTCAAGGCCGACAGCAGCCAGAGCCGTCATCACATCTGCTTTGTCACTGCGCGTCAGCCAGCCCGTCAGTCCGCGCCTTGGCCACAGTCCAAGCGCCACAAGATCATAAACACGCGCCGGAAAATGCTGGTCGATTTCTGATTGCTGCGGCAAATAGGCTACGCGTTGGCCCGGCGCGATGCGGATGGTGCCCGCCATCGGCGACAAAATCCCGGCAATCGCCTTCATCAGCGTCGATTTGCCGGACCCGTTCGGCCCGACCACCGCCGTCAACGACCCGCGCACCAGAGTGCCATCCAGATGGTGCACCGCCGGATGGCTGTTATATCCCAGCGTCAGCCCGTCAAAGACAACGCTGGGCTTCATATCTTTTGTTTCGGCACGGTGGGTCATGCGGTCATAGCGCTCGTTAGATCAGCTTGAACGCTTGCCTATGTAATGTTATTACGAGAGTCAATCGAAATGTTATGTTATTACATACGAGTTTGGAGCGCCTGAATGGCATCGCCGCACAAAGCTGAAGAAACTCTGACCCGTAATCAGTCACTGGTTCTGGGCCAGCTTCAAAGTGCCCATGCGCCGGTCACTGCCTATGCCTTGCTCGACAAGCTCCGCCCGCAAGGGTTTCGCGCGCCGCTGCAGGTTTACCGCGCACTAGACCGCCTTGTCGCGCTCGGCCATATCCACAAGCTTGAAAGCATCAATGCCTTCATGGCCTGTGCACACGCTCACGGGCAGGGGTGCCAGCATGGCGTCGCCGGTTTTGCAATCTGTGACAGCTGCGGTCAGGTCAGCGAGTTTGCCGACAGCGCCATCGAACACAGGTTGGAGGAGTGGGCCAAATCCAACGGATTCCGCGCTGAAAAATCAGCCATCGAATTGCACGGCCAATGCGCCGCCTGCGCAAGTAGCGCGCCGTAACAGGGCCTGACCCTAGCCGCCCATCGTCGCCCTCATCACAGGCGCAACCTCGACCCAACCACGATAGATCATCTCGAGCGACACGTAGAGAATAATGGCAAGGCCGACATAGGCAATCCAGCGATGCTTGGTCAGAAGACGGGCAATAAACGTCGCTGCAAGCCCCATCAGCGCAATCGACAACACAAGGCCGATGACCAGCACAGTCGGATGGTCACGCGCCGCTCCAGCCACCGCCAGAACATTGTCGAGCGACATCGAAACGTCCGCAACGACAATCTGCCAGGCTGCCTGTGCAAACGTCTTGCGCGGTTGGCCACCGGCAACGGTGCCGTCAGCATTGAGGTCCGAATCCTCCAGCGCTTCATTGGCGGCGGCAGTGTCGGCAGCATGGCCTTCGCGCAATTCGCGCCACATCTTCCAGCACACCCACAACAGCAATATGCCGCCTGCCAGCAAAAGCCCGACAATCGCAAGCAATTGCGTCGTGACCGCTGCAAACCCGATACGCAACACCGTGGCTGCGATAATGCCGATCAGGATCGCCTTGTTGCGCTGCTCTTTTGGCAATCCGGCGGCCGCAAGCCCGATCACCACCGCGTTGTCGCCGGCAAGAACCAGATCAATTCCGATGACCTGGAGAAGTGCGGCAAATCCGTCAGGGGTGAATATTTCCATCATGATGTCAACAAGCCTCGGTAAGGTCGGGCGGCAAAACCGCGAAAAAACTTTCTCCGCATTTGGCCCATGTGAACGCAAAGAACAAGGCTGGACTTGCATTCCTAGTCATTTTTGATGCGCGCTGTGCGACGACCGGACCATCGTCCGCCTTGACAGTGAAATCCAATACTCCACACTAAACGTTCGTATGCGCGTGAAGGTTTGGAGGCCAAACGCGCACCGGTTCAACAAACGCGGGAGGCGTTCATGCTTGGCCAGATGATGACAATGCCGCTGGTGATCAGCGCCTTGATTGACCACGCAGCCAAATACCATGGCGATACCGAAATTGTGACCGTCGAGACAACCGGCGGCATCGCCCGCACCAACTGGCGCAATGTCGCCGCCGGTTCCCGCCAACTCGCCTCGGCACTCGCCAAATTTGGCGTCAGCAAAGGCGGACGCTGCGCCACCATCGCTTGGAACAATTACCGCCATCTCGAGATTTACTTCGGCGTCTCCGGCGGCGGCATGGTTTGCCACACAATCAACCCGCGCCTGTTCCCTGAACAAATGGTCTACATCGTCAATCACGCCGAAGACGAGGTGATCTTCTTCGACCGCACATTCCTGCCGCTTGTCGCCAAGCTCAGGGACCAGTTCAAACCGGTCAAAGCCTACATCCTGATGGGCCCGCGCGACGAGGAAGCAGCGGCCGCCATACCCGGCCTGCTGTTCTTCGACGAATTCATCGAAACCGGCGATGCCGAATATCAATGGCCGGAAATGGACGAACTCGCCGCCTCCAGCCTTTGCTACACCTCCGGCACCACGGGCAATCCCAAGGGCGTCCTCTATTCACACCGCTCGACACTCCTGCACACATTTGCAGTTTGCATGCCCGATGCGCTCAACCTGTCCGCCCGCGACAGTGTCCTGCCCGTCGTGCCGATGTTCCACGTCAATGCGTGGGGCGTGCCGTATGCCACCGCGATGGTCGGCGCGAAACTCGTGATGCCGGGCCCCGGCCTTGATGGCGACAGCCTGATCAAGCTCATCGAGACCGAGAAAGTCACCATTGCCGCCGGCGTCCCGACCATTTGGCAGGGCCTCCTTGCCGCAGCGCAGAAGAGCGGCGCCAAGCTGGAGTCCCTACAGCGCACCGCCGTCGGCGGTTCCGCCTGTCCGCCATCGACCATTCAGGCCTTCCGCGAGCGCCACGGCGTTGAAACCATCCACGCCTGGGGCATGAGCGAAACATCGCCGGTCGGCACCGCCAACGCGCTCCTCAACCGGCACACGGCACTGCCGGAAGACGAGCAGCACAGGCTGCGCCTCAGCCAGGGCCGCCCGCTGTTCGGCATTCAATTGCGCATCACTGGCGACGACAGCGCCGAACTTCCCGAAGACGGCATTGCGCAAGGCGATCTTGCCATCCGGGGCCATTGGGTCGTGGACAGCTATTTCAAGCAGGACACAGGCACCGCCAAGACCGGCGACTGGTTCATGACCGGCGACGTCGCCACCATTGATCCTGAAGGCTACATGACCATCAAGGACCGTTCCAAAGACATCATCAAGTCCGGCGGCGAGTGGATCTCCTCTGTCGAGCTCGAAGGCATTGCCATCGGCCACCCGGACCTCGCCGACGCCGCCGTCATTGGTGCCAAGCACGAGAGGTGGGACGAACGCCCCGTGCTGGTCGCGGTAAAAGCCGCAGACAAGGATCCCGACCCCGCTGCGCTCATCGCCTTCTACGACGGCAAGGTCGCCAAATGGCAAATCCCGGACATGGTCGTTTTCACCGACGCCATCCCGCGCAACGCAACCGGCAAAATCCTCAAAAACCGGCTGCGCGAGCTGTTCGGCAATGTGCTGCTGCACAAAGACACCTGAGCGCTTGACTTTGCCGCCTACACTCTGCCGTATCGCTGAAACTTCATGCGCGGACGGGAGGCCGGGGCTTGGATTTGTCTTGGACAACGTATGCATCCGGTATCCGCGCGCTGCACATGCGCGGCGGGACAGTGGAAGCGCTGTGCGCCGAGGTGCGCACAATCGAGAACCTGCGTGGCTGGTTCGGCTGCGTGTTCTTCTCCGACCCGGCCATCGACCCTGTTGAGCTTGCCGAGCGTCTGCGCACTGACCTGCCCGATCTGGAATGCACAGGCTGCACCACGGCAGGCGAACTCGCACCGGAAGGCATACTGGATGGCGATGTCCTCTTCGTGCTCTTCCCCCGCCATGCCTTCACCATCTCGCCTCTGGTGATCGACGATCTCGCCCGCGGCGGCATGGGCGACATCGCAGCATCCGTTGCCGCCATGCGCGAGCAGCATGCGCTGAAAACCGCCAACACCACCCACGACAAGCCGTTCGCGCTGTGCCTTATTGATGGCATGTCCTACGCAGAAGAAGCGGTCACCGCCGCCATTTTCTGGGGCCTTGATGACATTCCATTGATCGGCGGTTCGGCTGGCGATCACATGGAATTCCGCAAGACCTTCATTCTGGCCAACGGCACCGCATGGTCGGGCCGCGCGGTGATCCTCATTATCTCCACCGCCATCCCGTTCCAGATTTTCAAATCAGACAATTTCATCCCCTCGGCACAAAAACTCGTGGTCACCGCATCCGACCCCGACAGGCGCATCGTCTACGAGTTCAACGCCGCGCCCGCTGCCGCCGAATATGCCTCCGCCATCGGCATTGCGCCCGGCGATCTCAGCGCCATGTCCTTCGCCTCGCACCCGGTTGTCGTGCGCGTCGGCGGCGAATATTTCTGCCGGTCGATCCAGAAGGTCAATCCGGACGGCTCGCTCTCGTTTTTCTGCGCCATTGATGATGGCGTGGTCCTGACTGTGGCCCGCGCGCAAGGCATGGTGGAATCAACGCGCGCAAGCCTCACCGAAGTCGACAAAAACCTTGGCGGTATCGACATGATTTTCGGCTTTGACTGCATCCTGCGACGCCTCGACGCGCAAAACCGCCAGGTTTTCCGTGGCATGTCGGAATTGTATCAGCAGCACCGCGTCATCGGTTTCGGCACCTACGGCGAACAATATCAGTCGCTCCATCTCAACCAGACGCTGACCGGCATTGCGTTCGGTCATGCGCCGGTGGCGCAGTGACGTCATGACAGTCTCCGAAGTCAACGATCTTGCCCGCCTGAAGCGCATCAATGAAGCATTGATTGCCCGCGTCGAACGCTCGATGGACCAGCAGGGCAACGCTTTCACACTTTTCCAGACCGCGATAAACCTTGAGGGCAGGGTCCGCGCCAAAACCGACGAACTCAAACAGACCCTGCGCCGTCTGGAGCAATCCAACCGCGACCTGTCTCTCGCCAAGGAGGCTGCCGAGACCGCCAACGCATCCAAGACCCGCTTTATCGCCGCTGCCAGCCACGACGTGCTGCAACCGCTCAATGCCGCGCGTCTGTCCGTATCGGGGCTTGCCGATATTCTCATGGACGCCGAAGGTTCAGGGCTGGTTCGTCAGGTGGAGCGGTCGCTTGACACGATGGAAGAGCTGCTGCGCACGCTCATTGACATCTCGCGCCTCGACTCCGGCGTCATGCAGCCGGAGCTGACCAGCTTTGCCCTGCAGGATGTTTTCGAAGCGCTGGAATCAGACTTCGCGCCGTTGGCACATCAGGCCGGCCTCAAGCTGCGCGTCCGGCACGGCAATCTCCACGTCACATCAGATCGCATGATGCTGCGCCGCGTGCTGCAAAATATCGTATCGAACGCGTTGCGCTACACTGGCGAGGGCGGCGTGTTGATCGGCGCGCGGCGGCGGGGCGAACAGGTGCGCATCGACATCATCGATACCGGAATTGGCATCTCCGACGAGCAGAGGCCGCTGGTGTTTGAAGAATTCCACCGTGGCCCGGATGCCGCCACAGTCCATTCCGGCGGGCTTGGGCTTGGCCTTTCCATCGTCCGGCGCATGACGCAGGCGCTCGGCCACCCGATGGAGTTCATATCCAAAGTCGGCACCGGCACCGAATTCCGCATCACCGTGCCTTCAGCGGTTGGCCAGTGCGAGCCAAAATTTGGCGGTTCAACGCCCGTTCCGGACAATCCCGTCTACGGCCTGTTCAGCGCAAAAGTCCTTCTGGTCGAAAACGACCGCCGCGTGCAGGAAGCCATGGCCGGGCTGCTCGGCCGCTGGAATTGCAACATCCGCCTTGCCGCAAGCCTCGGCGAAGCCATGACCGTCCTGTCCACTGGCGGCTGGTCCCCCGACATCATCATCGCCGACCAGCACCTCGACCGCGCAACATTCGGCTCACAAACCATCACCGAAGCCCGCAAACTCCTCAAACGCCACGTCCCCGCCATCATCATCACCGCCGACCCCGACAAGGAAATGGCGTCCGTGGCGAAAGAACAACGCATAGAAGTGATGCTCAAACCAGTGCGCCCGGCGGAACTGAGAGCGCTAATGGCGCATCTGCTGGCGTGACACTGGCGATAGAATTGAAACGAGGCGTGTTGTCAGCAAAAGGTGCCACTCCCCTTCTCCCCGCCGTTTGCGGGGAGAAGGTGCCCCGCTAGGGGCGGATGAGGGGCAGCTCCGAAGATCGGCGACGATTCACCATAGTCATATCACCCCTCGCGAAACACATCCTTGACATCCAGCTTCGCCACCTCGATCACCGCCTGCGTACGCGAAAACACATTCAGCTTGCGCAAAATTTCCGACACATGCGCCTTGATCGTCGTCTCACCCACCTTCAGTTCATAGGCGATCTGCTTGTTCAAAAGTCCTTGCTTGAGCATTTGCAACACGCGCAATTGCTGCGGCGTGAGTGACGACAGCTTGGCAAGCAACACAGACTTGGAATGGTCCTGCCCGTTCTGTGGTGCATCATAGCCTGCGGGAACATAAATCTCACCGCTCATGACAGCCGTGATTGCCGCCGCCAGATCGGCCTTCTTGGCGGACTTGGGAATATACCCTGCCACGCCATAAGACAGCGCCTCGCTGATGATCCGCGCTTCTTCATGGCCGGATACCACCACCACCGGCAGCCGTGGATACTGCGTGCGCAGTTCCGCCAGTCCTTCAAACCCGCGCGTTCCCGGCATATTCAAATCAAGCAGCGCCAGATCAAACACCGGATCGTCCGCCAACGCCTTCAAAGCCTCATCAATCGACCGCGCCTCAACAGACTGCGCATCAGAAAAAGCCAACGCAATCGCGCTCTGCAGCGCTTCGCGAAACAGCGGATGGTCATCAATGATCAAAAAACGCGCCATCCCGCTTTATGCGCGCAAAATGTCGCAGATGTCACCTGCAAACGGGGTGAGGGGGATTGCGCTTTGGTGCCTATTCCAGTTGCGCCCGTTCGTGACTTGTATGACGCTGTGATGATAACGTTCTCGGCAACCTGGATCGAACTCACATGCGCAATGGTAAGGCTGTAACGCTCTTGATTGGCAAAAAGCACGAGCGTTCGGAAATAACGAGGCAGTCAGGAGCTCCAGTCTGCGCCAACGAGCTTGTTCGTGATTCATCAGACGCACACGAGCGCGAGGACGGGATGGTCAACAACGTCATGCGCCGCAAGATCAGTGACTCTGTGTCTGATTCCCGTCCGGACATCCCTGCAAATCAAGTGTTTCAAAGGCTTCGCGAGAAAAATGGCCATACAATCGCGCTGCTTTGAACGTCGAATTTCCATCGCCTTCTTTGCAAAGGCCGATACCTAACGCTGCTCTGCAATCCAGGGCGCCGCCCGTTCCGCGATCATGATCGTCGGGGCATTCGTATTCCCGCCAATCAGCGTTGGCATCACGGACGCATCGACAACGCGCAAGCCCTCAAATCCGTGTACCTTCAACTGCGGGTCAACGACGGCCATCGCATCGCTGCCCATCTTGCACGTGCCGACCGGGTGGTAAATCGTATCCGCGCGCGCCCGGATATGCCGCTCCCAGTCCGCGTCGCTCTTTGCGCCCGCCGTGTAAAGTTCCGTTTTGCGGTACGCTGACAGGGCAGGGGCCTTCAATATGCGATCAACAATTTTCGCCCCCTTGATCATCCTTGCGAGGTCATCAGGATTGCTGAGATAGTTGGGGTCGATCAGCGGCGCATCGAAAACATTTGCGCTCGCAAGCTTGACGGACCCGCGCGATTTCGGGCGCAGCACGCAGACGTGACATGAAAATCCGAAGCCATAATGCAATTTCCGCAAGTGATCATCGACCATCCCTGCCACAAAATGCAGTTGGATGTCCGGCCTGTCGAGCGATGGATCAGTCTTGAGAAACCCTGCACCCTCGGCGCCCGGCGATGCGATCAGCCCCGACCCATCTTTGCGCCAGCGCAGCATTTCGCGGATCAGCTTCAGCGTGCCGGAAGAACTGAGCGCCAGCCCGTCAGCGATTTTGGATTTCCACACCAGAATGAAATCCAGATGATCCTGCAGATTGGCGCCGACGCCCGGCATGTCCTGCCGCACGGCAATCCCGTGCCTGGCCAATTCCGCCGCCGGGCCGATACCCGAGAGCATTAAAAGATGCGGCGAGTTGAACGCGCCGCCCGACAAAATAACTTCCCGCCGTGCCTCAGCTACTCTGTCTTTGCCACCTTGGCGATAAGCAACCCCAACCGCGCGCCGTCCTGAAAACAGCACCTCGCTCGCCCGTGCCTTGGTGATCACCGTCAAATTGGGCCGGTCCATCACGGGATGCAAATACGCCGCCGCTGCCGAACAGCGCTCGCCGTTTTTGCCCTCGCCATAAAATTGCGTCACCTGATAAAGCCCGACACCTTCTTGTGACGCGCCGTTGAAATCCGCATTGACAGGAACCTGGCACTCGGCCCCAGCCTGAACAAATGCTTTCGTGATACCAGCAGGGCTTCGCTGATTGGCGACCCTAAGCGGCCCGTCCGCACCATGCCAAGCGTCCGCGCCATTCTCGTTGCGCTCGGACTTCCTGAACCATGGAAGCACATCATCCCAGCCCCACCCGTGCGCACCGCTCGCCGCCCAGTCCTCATAATCAGACGGCACGCCGCGCACATAGAGCATGGCATTGATCGCGCTTGATCCGCCCAGCGCGCGCCCGCGCGGCTGAAGTCCCCGGCGTCCGTTCAACCCGGATTGCGGCACAGTTTTGTACGACCAGTTATTGATCTTGCCATAACCGGGCAGCATCGCCGCCACACCCAGCGGTGCGCGGATCAGCAAATCTTTTCCAGCGCCTCCCGCTTCCAAAAGACAAACACTGACATCAGGATTTTCCGAAAGGCGCGCCGCCAACACGCACCCGGCAGAACCACCGCCAACAATCACATAGTCAAAAGCCACACCATCCTCCCGAAAATGCCGGCCAACTAGACGGCAGTTTTTCGTGGTTGTCTACAACAGACTAGCGGTAACTTTCAGCAAGCGCGGACATTGCAAACCAACCAAGTCCAGCTCCCATTCGAGCACTTTTCAGGCCGGATTCGTGCAGCTTTCGAGCGGCAAAATAATAGTTTTTCACTCTGGTTTTAGCGTCCTGATGCCTGCATTCCTGAAAGCGGTTTGCTGGGCATTTGCTTGGAGCTTGAACATATGCTTGACAGTTTGACGCACAGTGTTGCTCAATGCGGCATCGGAGTTTGGCAATGAGCGGATGCGACATCGGCGCGACCAGAGTAGATGCCGTGACAGTTGGGGTGCGCCCTGCCAGAAGCATGTTTCGGATCAAACTGCTTACTGGCGGGTTAATAGTGTGAGCGCCATAAAGTGCATCATCTTTGATTGCGACGGCGTGCTGGTTGACAGTGAAGTAATCAGTGCTCAGATCATGATTGAGGAACTGGCGCTCGAAAATACTGAAATAGACTTCGCACATTTTCAGAAACATTTTCTTGGCAGAGGGTTCGCAAAGGTCGCCGTAGACATCCGCGCAAACTCTGAACAAGTGATTTCAGATGATTTTGAATCCCGCTATCGAGCCAAGTTGATGGAAGCATTTACACATCAGTTGCAAGCAATGCCTGGCGTTTATCAGGTTCTGGACCTTCTGTCTTTGCCTTGCTGTGTTGCAACCAGTAGCAGCCCTACAAGAGTGGAACATTCACTAATGCTGACGGGCCTGAAACATTACTTCGGTCAAAACGTGTTTACGGCGTCGCAAGTCAATAACGGCAAGCCGGCCCCCGATTTGTTTCTATTCGCAGCCGCTCAAATGGGGATGTCGCCGTCAGACTGCCTTGTCATTGAGGACAGTGAAACGGGTTTGGTGGCGGCAGCGCAAGCGCAAATGGCGGTCTGGCATTTCACGGGCGGCAGTCACATCCACGGCAAGCTGCGCCCCATTCCCGTCGCAACACCAGAAATTCCAACTTTTGACAATTGGGCGATGTTCCCCGATATGCTCATTCAGGCAGCGAGTACGCAGGCAGATGTCCGGAAAAATTGAAACAGAAAGCACCCGTTTGGACGACGCCGCCCGGGCAGGCTGGCTCTATTATGTGGCGGGAAATACGCAGGAAGAAGTAGCCAGAAAGCTGAGCGTCTCGCGCCAGTCCGCCCAGCGCCTGGTGGCGCGTGCAGTGAGCGAAAAGCTTGTCAAAGTGCGTCTTGATCATCCAATCGCCAATTGCATGGAACTCGCCAGCGCCATGATCCAGCGCTACGGACTGTTATCCTGTGAGGTCATCCCCAGTGAACCAAATGCCGGCAATTCCACGGTCGGATTGGCGGAAGCCGGGGCCAGCGCGATGGAGCGGCATCTCAAATCCAGTGAACCGATCATTGTCGCCGTTGGCACAGGACGTGTTTTGCGTGCCTCAGTTGAACAGTTGGCGCAATTGCAAGCACCTCAGCATCGCATTGTGTCGCTGCTTGGCAATATCACCTCTGACGGCTCAGCAACGCCCTATGATGTGGCAATTCGCATGGCAGAACGCATCAACGGCCGTTACTACCCGATGCCGTTGCCGGTGTACGCCCGTTCAGCCGAAGAGCGCAGGTTTTTGCACAATCAGGATCATGTGCGCAGCATTCTCGAATTGTGCAAACAAGCTGACGTGACATTTGTCGGCATTGGCGGCGTAGGCGAAAATGCGCCGATACTTTTGGATGGCTTCTTGAACCAGGATGAGATCGACGCTCTGCAAAACGCTGGTGCAGTAGGTGAAATCATTTCGTGGGCCTATGACAAGCGCGGCCAAATGATCAAGGGTTTGAACAATGAGCGCGTGAACAACGCTCCCATAGTTCCAAGCGACCAAAAGCCGGTTTACGGCATCGCAGCGGGCGACGCCAAGCTTGCCGCCATCGCTGGCGCTCTTGCCGGCAATCTTGTCAACTCATTGATTACAAATGAGTATACGGCGAAAATTCTCCTAAAAAACTAGCTTGAACAAACTGTCAGGTGACAGTTTCAATTGGTGCGGTGCAGCATCGAATTGTCATTGACTCTCATTCAAGATGGTGAGTAATTGCCCACAGCCAAGGCAAATGCTCACTTTGGCACTTTGGGAGGAACTCAATGAAACTTAAAACCGCTATTTTGGGCGCTGCTTCTCTGATCGCGATGATCAGCGTTGCTCAGGCCGAAAAACTGACCATCGCCACAGTCAACAACGGCGACATGATCCGCATGCAGGGTCTGACAGACGATTTCACTGCCAAGAACCCAGGCATTGAACTGGAATGGGTCACACTGGAAGAAAACGTGCTGCGCGAAAAAGTAACGACGGACATCGCGGCCAAGGGCGGCCAGTTCGACGTTCTGACAATCGGCACTTATGAAGTGCCAATCTGGGGCAAGAAGGGCTGGCTTGTGCCGTTGACCGGCGTTGACGATCCTGCCGACCTTCTGCCCGCCATCGCTGGCGGCTTGACAGTTGACGGCAAGCTGATGGCTGCGCCCTTCTATGGCGAGTCTTCAATGGTCATGTACCGCACCGATCTGGTGGAAGCCGCTGGTATGAAGATGCCGGACGCGCCGACCTGGACCGAGATCAAGGCGATTGCCGAGAAGATCACCAATAAGGACAAGGAAATCTACGGCGTGTGCCTGCGTGGCAAAGCCGGTTGGGGCGAGAACATGGCCTTCTTGACGGCGATGTCGAACTCCTTCGGTGCTCGCTGGTTCGATGAAAATTGGGTTCCCCAGTTCGATCAGCCTGAATGGAAGGCGACAGTCGACTTCTATTTGGACCTGCTGACGAAGAATGGCCCTCCGGGCGCATCGTCCAACGGCTTCAACGAAAACCTCGCTCTGTTCAACGCCGGCAAGTGCGGCATGTGGATCGACGCGACGGTTGCGGCCTCGTTCGTGACCGGCAAGGACTCCACTGTTGCAGACAAGGTCGGATTCGCGCTCGCTCCGGACAACGGCCTTGGCAAGCGCGGCAACTGGCTGTGGGCATGGTCTCTCGCCATTCCAGCCGGCACGCAGAAGAATGACGCGGCGCAGAAGTTCGTCGGTTGGGCCACCTCCAAGGCCTACGGTGAGCTCGTCGCTTCTAAAGAAGGCTGGGCAAACGTTCCTCCGGGCACGCGCGCCTCGCTCTATGCAAACCCGGAATACCAGAAGGTTCCGTTTGCCAAAATGACCTTGGACTCCATCAACTCTGCTGACCCGTCCAAGCCGACGGTGAAGCCGGTGCCTTACGTTGGCGTTCAGTTTGTCGCTATTCCTGAATTTGCAGGTTTGGCCACAAAAACAGGCGAAATCTTCTCGGCGGCGCTTGCTGGCGAAAAGACTGCGGACGAAGCTCTTGCGGAAGCGCAGGAAGCAGCAACCCGCGAAATGACCAAGGCTGGTTACATCAAGTAACAAATTCCTCCCGGAACAGCCCCGACTGCCCGGCCCTTTGGCCGGGCGGTCACCCATAACAAAAAAGCAAAAATCTGATTTCTGAACCAATGGGTGATCATCATGGCCACGCAGCAGACCCGCACGCTTGGAAAACTCGCTGTCTCGCCTTCTGTTATCGCGCTGTTTTTGTGGATGATCGTTCCACTGTCAATGACGATCTATTTTTCATTCCTTCGCTATAACCTGCTTGATCCCAATGCCGCCTGTTCGCTGCTGACGCCGGGTGCCTTGGTCGATGAGGCCAACCGCTGTCTGGCCGGTTTTTCAAACTACTCCTATTTCATGACCGACCCGGCGTTCTTCAAGGCGATGAAAAATTCGCTGATTCTGGTTGGTTGGGTGCTTGGCATCTCGGTGGTATTTGGCACACTTCTAGCGCTTCTCTTGGATCAGGCCTTTTATGGTCGCGGATTTGTGCGCATCATGATGATCGCGCCGTTTCTGGTGATGCCAACGGTTTCCGCCCTTGTCTGGCAAAACATGCTGATGGACCCGGTCTCCGGCTTCTTCGCCACCGT
This sequence comes from Phyllobacteriaceae bacterium, assembly GCA_031422915.1. Classification (GTDB taxonomy): domain Bacteria; phylum Pseudomonadota; class Alphaproteobacteria; order Rhizobiales; family Rhizobiaceae; genus JANMEX01. Next base: position 19,912 of record JANPEK010000086.1, read on the forward strand.
GTTCAAGGGTCTCGGCCTGACGCCGATCGACTGGTTCACGCATTACCCCATGACGGCTGTGGTCATCATGGTCGCCTGGCAATGGGTGCCGTTCGCCACGCTCATCCTGCTCACCTCGCTTCAGTCGCTTGACGGCGAGCAGAAGGAAGCGGCCCAGATGGACGGCACGCCGCCACTGTCCTTCTTCTGGTACATCATCCTGCCGCATCTCATCCGGCCGATGACTGTCGTCATCCTGATCGAAACGATTTTCCTGCTCAATGTCTTTGCCGAAATCTACGTCACCGGCACCGGCGGGCGCGCAGGCAATCTGCCTTTCCTCGTCTACCAATATGGCCTGATTGCCAACGACATAGGGGGCGCATCCGCCGGCGGCATCATCGCAGTCATCCTTGCAAACATCGTTGCCTTCTTCCTGATGCGGATGATTGGCAAGAATCTGGACGCATGATCATGGCACAAAAAGAATCACTCCGGCGCAAACTGGTTGTCACTGTTCTGGCTTGGGCTGTCGGTCTCACAGTGTTCTTCCCGATCCTGTGGACTGTCCTGACGAGCTTCAAGGCAGAAGGCGACGCGATCGCAATCTCCAGCTTTTTCTCGACAGGCTGGACGACCGAGGCCTACTCGGTCGTTCAAGAGCGCTCGAACTATTTCCAATTCGCTTGGAACTCGGTGGTCCTGGCGCTTGGTTCCACCCTTTTCGCGCTCGTGATCGCCATTCCGTCTGCGTGGGCAATGGCGTTCGCACCGGGTCGCAGGACCAAGGATCTGTTGATGTGGATGCTCTCCACCAAGATGATGCCGCCGGTCGGCGCGTTGATCCCGATCTACCTGATCTTCCGCGACCTCGGCCTTCTCGACACGCGCGGTGGCATCATTACCATTCTGATGCTCCTGAACCTGCCAATCATTATCTGGATGCTCTACACCTACTTCAAGGAAATTCCGGGCGAAATCCTCGAAGCGTCCCGCATGGACGGCGCGTCTCTGGGCAAGGAACTGCTATACGTCCTGACCCCGATGGCGATCCCCGGCATTGCATCAACGTTGCTCCTGAACATCATCCTTGCATGGAACGAGGCCTTCTGGACTTTGGCCCTGACCACCAAGGATGCAGCGCCGCTGACGCAGTTCATCGCATCATACTCAAGCCCCGAGGGTCTGTTCTGGGCAAAACTTTCGGCGGCATCGACCATGGCCATCGCACCGATATTGGTGCTGGGCTGGTTCGCGCAAAAGCAGCTTGTCCGCGGTCTCACATTTGGAGCGGTGAAATAAAATGGGCACGATCTCTCTCAAAAATGCACGCAAGGCCTTTGGCGAAACCATCATTATTCCAGGTGCCAACCTCGACATCAAGAACGGCGAGTTCGTCGTGTTCGTCGGCCCGTCCGGCTGTGGCAAGTCCACACTTCTGCGCATGATCGCCGGTCTTGAAGACCTCACCTCCGGCGCCATCCACATCGACGGCAAGGACATGACCGACGAAGCGCCCTCCAAGCGCGGCCTGTCGATGGTGTTCCAGTCTTACGCGCTCTATCCGCACATGAGTGTGCGCGGCAACATTTCGTTTGGCCTGAAAATGGCCGGAATGCCAAAGGACGAAATTGACGCCAAGGTCGCCAAGGCGGCCGAAAAGCTCAACCTCACCGAATATCTCGAGCGCAAGCCGCGCCAATTGTCCGGTGGCCAGCGCCAGCGCGTCGCCATCGGCCGCGCCATTGTCCGCAACCCTTCAGGCTTCTTGTTCGACGAGCCACTGTCCAACCTTGACGCCGCGCTTCGCGTCAACATGCGGCTTGAGATCATGCAGATGCATCAGGACCTCGGTGCCACGATGGTATACGTCACGCACGATCAGGTCGAAGCCATGACCATGGCCGACCGTATCGTTGTGCTCAACCGCGGCAACATCGAGCAAGTCGGCTCGCCACTCGATCTCTACAACAAGCCGGACTCGCTGTTCGTGGCAGGCTTTATTGGCTCGCCCAAAATGAACCTTTTCTCAGGTGCCGAGGCCGCCAAGCGTAATGCCGAGACAATTGGCATTCGCCCTGAACACCTGACCATTTCGAAAACCGCTGGCGCATGGCCCGCCAAAATCCGGCTTGCCGAGCATCTGGGTGCCGACACGTTCCTGCATGTTGACGCAGGCCAGAATGGCATGATGACCGTGCGCGCTGAAGGCGAATATGCCATCAAACCGGGCGACCAGATTTTTCTGACGCCGGATGAAAGCCGCATCCACCGGTTTGACAAGGCAGGGAAGGCGATCCGCTGATGCGTCTCAAAGGCAAAACCGCGCTGATTACCGGTTCGGCCCGCGGCATTGGCCGGACCTTTGCGGAACATTATGTGGAGGAAGGCGCACGCGTTGCGATCGCCGATATCAATCTGGCGGCGGCGAAGAAGACCGCCGAAGCCATCGGCCCTGCCGCCATTGCCGTGGAGATGGATGTTTCAAACCGCGACTCCATACGCGCGGCCATTGATACTGTCGCCGCCGCGTTCGGCGGGATCGACATTCTGATCAACAACGCTGCCCTGTTTGACTTGTCACCGATCATTGAGATTACCGAAGCAAGTTACAACAAACTGTTCTCGGTCAATGTGTATGGCACGCTCTTCACAATGCAGGCCGTCGCCGAAAAGATGATCGCGCAAGGGCGGGGTGGCAAAATCATCAACATGGCAAGTCAGGCCGGGCGGCGCGGCGAGGCACTTGTGGGAGTCTACTGCGCCACCAAGGCGGCGGTGATTTCGCTCACACAGTCTGCCGGGCTGAACCTCATCAAGCACGGCATCAATGTCAACGCGATTGCGCCGGGTGTGGTTGACGGCGAGCATTGGGATCAAGTCGACGCGCTGTTTGCAAAACATGAAAACCGGCAGCCCGGCGAAAAGAAGCGCCTTGTCGGCGCTGAGGTGCCTTTCGGCCGCATGGGCACTGCCGAGGATCTGGTTGGCATGGCCATTTTCCTCGCCAGCCAGGAGAGCAATTATATCGTATCGCAGACATACAACGTAGACGGCGGAAACTGGATGAACTGAAAATCCTTGTGTAATTCCAATTTGCCGGAAATCTGATGCAGCTGTCTGCGCTTCCGGTGCTCGTGGACCAAGCGTCCACTGCGCTCCGGTTCTCGAGAGCCACATCAGCTTCCTCGGCAAATGGAAATTCCATCAACGATTTTGGCCTTGAGCTTGAACGAAGAACAGATTTTGGCCGAACGGGGACTGACATGACCAAACAACTTTCAGCGGCGAGCCTGTCGAGCCTGCCTGGCAATATTGGCGTTCCCAAGTATGGCCGCGATGCGCTGAAGGCCGGCATTGTGCACATCGGCGTCGGCAATTTTCACCGTGCGCATCAGGCAGTTTATCTCGACGATCTGTTCAACGCGGGCGAGGGCCATGATTGGGCAATGATTGGTGCGGGCGTGCGTGAGGCTGATGAACTCATGCGCCAGAAACTGAAAGCGCAGGACTGGTACACAACAGTTGTCGAGCAGGAAGCCGGCAAGAGCGAGGCGCATATTACGGGCGCGATGATCGATTACATCCGGCCGGGCGACACGGCTGCGCTTCTCGACACGCTCGCTGACCCCGCCATCCGCATTGTGTCTTTGACCATCACCGAAGGTGGATATTACATCAATTCCGCGACTGGAAAATTTGATCCAGAACACCCGGACATGATGCACGACGCTGCCAATCCGGACAGTCCGAAGACGGTGTTCGGCCTGTTGCTTGCCGGGCTGAAACGCCGTCGTGACAAGGGCGTGGCACCGTTCACGATCATGTCGTGTGACAACATTCCGCACAATGGCGTGGTCACCCGCAATTCCGTCGTCGGCCTTGCGGCCATATCCGGGGCAGGGCTTGAAGACTGGATCAAGTCCAACGTCGCCTTTCCAAACGGCATGGTGGACCGCATCACACCGGCAACCACAGACCGCGAGCGCGATCTGCTGCGCACCGATTTCGGTGTCGAAGACAATTGGCCGGTGTTCTGCGAGGATTTCAAGCAATGGGTGCTCGAAGACAATTTCCCAACGGGCCGCCCGCCGCTTGAAAAAGTCGGCGTGCAGTTCGTGGCGGATGTGTCGCCATTTGAGCTGATGAAAATCCGCATCCTCAACGGCGGCCATGCAGTCATCGCCTATCCGTCGGCACTTCTCGACATTCATTTTGTGCATGAGTGCATGGAGCATCCGCTGGTGAAGGGCTTCCTCGACAAGATCGAGACAGACGAGATCATCCCGACCGTGCCGCCGGTACCGGACACGGATATCGCCGACTACTACAAGCTGATCGTCCGCCGCTTTTCCAACCCGAAGATCGCCGACACGATCTCGCGCCTGTGTCTCGACGGCTCGAACCGTCAGCCGAAGTTCATCATCCCGTCGATTGCCGATCGGCTGAAGGCCGGCAAATCCGTCACCGGCCTTGCGCTCGAATCCGCGCTCTGGTGCCGCTACTGCTACGGCGAGACCGACAGCGGCAAACCGATTGCGCCCAACGACCCGTCGCAATGGGACAGGCTGCAAACGCACGCCAAGCGCGCCAAAACTGACCCGGACGCGTGGCTGGAGATGACTGACATTTACGGCGATGTTGCAAAGTCTGAAACTTTCCGCGAGGCTTTTGCCAAAGCTTTGGTTATGCTGTGGCAGGACGGAACCAAAGTGACTCTGGAGCGGTACATCGCCAACCAGATGTAAGGTCACTTCGCACAAGAGGTGACTTATGCTCGCAGGGGCACGAAATGGCCACGCTGCAAGGGCAGGGGCCGCGTAAGTGGTAGACCAGCCTGGACTGATCATCTTTGACTGCGATGGCGTGCTGGTGGACTCCGAGCCGATATCGCTTTCCGTGCTGCTTGAAATCATATCCGAAGCCGGGTTCGACTTTGACCCGGATGCCGCGCACGACCGCTTTCTTGGCCGGTCGCTGGCCAGTGTCGTGCAGATGCTGCGCGAGGAGCATGGCGTCAATCTGGGCGAAACCGCGCTCGAAGACATGCGCCGTCGGCTCTACGAGAAATTCAGTGCGGAGCTTGAACCGATCAGCGGCATTGCCGATGTCGTTGCGCACCTGCCGATGCGCTACTGCGTTGCCTCGTCCGGCCAGATCGAGCGGATCGAACTGGCGCTGGAGGTGACGGGCCTGCTGCCCTTGTTCAAAGGCCGGATATTTTCATCATCGATGGTCAAGGCCGGAAAGCCCGCGCCAGACCTGTTTCTGCACGCCGCCCGCGCGCTTGGCGTCGAACCCTCGCGCTGCATTGTGGTCGAGGACAGCCCTGCCGGCGTGCTGGCGGCGAAGGCGGCGGGCATGAAAGTGTTCGCCTTCACCGGCGGTGGCCATGCGGCAGGCAAAACACATCTGGCCAGCCTGTCCCGCGCGGGTCCGGACATGATCTTCTCGGACATGCGCCGCCTGCCAGAACTGATCGGCATTGAGACATCGAAAGCGGCACTGGTTGCACAGGATGAAAAGCTGGTCGTGTCCGTTGATGTCGGGACCACCAGCGCAAGGGCAGGCGTGTTTGATACAAAGGGAAAACTGCTCGCCCGCAATGAATATCCAATCCTCATCAACCGCAGCGGCCCGAACGTCGCCGAACATGATTCAGAAGACATCTGGCGCGCTGTTTGCGCAGCCGTGCGGGACGTCGTCGACGCATGCGGCGGCAAACCCTCGCAAATTGTCGGCCTCGGCTTTGACGCGACCTGTTCATTGGTCATCCGCGACCGAAGCCACCAGCAACTGAGTGTCTCTGTAGGCGGTGACCCGCGCTGGGACACGATCGTCTGGCTCGATCACCGCGCACTGAAAGAAGCCGACGAATGCACCGCGACCGGACATCAGGTGCTGTCGCAAGCGGGCGGTGTGATGTCGCCGGAGATGCAGATCCCCAAACTCATGTGGCTGAAGCGGCGTCTGCCCGAAACGTGGCGCAACATGGGACTGGCAATGGATCTGGCTGATTTCCTCACATGGAAATCAACGGGCTCAACCGCACGCTCGCAAGGCACCCTTGCCTGCAAATGGACATTCCAGCCGCATGAAGGACAGGGCTGGCAGCGCGATTTCCTCAGCTCTGTCGGTCTTGATGATCTCATTGAGCGGGCCTCACTTCCCGAAGATGCGGCACCACTCGCAAGCGCCATCGGCACACTGTCCGTGCAGGCAGCGCACGAGCTTGGCCTGACCACCAACTGCATGGTCACAAGCGGCCTGATCGACGCATACGGCGGCGCGCTCGGCGTACTTGGCGCATATGCCAATCAGCCCGAAACGCTCGACAGCCACATGGCGCTGATCGCCGGAACATCGAGCTGCGTCATGACATTGTCACCGCGCAAGCGGTTCACCAAGGGTGTCTGGGGACCCTACCTCGGCGTTGCCGTTCCCGGCATGTGGATGAACGAGGGCGGTCAGTCAGCGACAGGCGCGCTGCTCGACCACATCATCCGCGTCCACGCAGCCGGGCGCGATCCGTCCGCTGCCGTGCACGCCCGGATCATTGCCCGAGTCCGGGAACTACAGCGCGATGAGGGCAATGACCTTGCCCGCCGGCTGCATGTGCTGCCGGACTTCCACGGCAACCGCTCGCCGCTCGCCGATCCGCATGCGCTGGGCGTCGTCAGCGGCTTGACCATTGACGCGTCGTTTGACGGTTTGTGCCGTCTCTATTGGCGCACCGCCGTTTCGATTGCGCTTGGCGTGCGGCAGATACTCGAAACACTCAACCAAAGCGGCCACGGCATCACCACGCTGCATGTCACTGGCGGCCATGTCCACAACGCGCTGCTGATGGACCTCTACGCCGACGCCACCGGCTGCACGGTATCAGTCCCCGCAACAGAAGACGCAACACTGCTCGGCACCGCCATGGCCGCCGCCACGGGCGCGGGCCTGTTCAGGGATCTGCCGCAAGCCTGCGCGGCGATGAGCCAAGGGGGAAACACAAAACCCGCCAATCCTGAAGCCGCGGCGCGGTTTGACAGGGATTATCAGGTGTTTCTGGCAATGCAGAAGCATCGGGCGGAGATTGAGGGGATGGTGGCTGGATAATGTATTGGCGTTTGCCTTTTTCGGCGCAACAGTCATCCGAACCCGCCACTTAACGAAATCGCCGCAGCATCCCGTGAACCGTGCAAGACCCGGACCACAATCAGTTCAGTCGCTGTCGTTTGATAGAAAATAGCGTAGTTGCCGGAAAAGCTGACACGAAGACCGTTTGCGAGTTTCGCGCGTGACGCGCCGGAAAGAGGAAATTCGGAGAAGCGCGCTGAGTCGGCCTTGATTTTGATAACGAGACCCGTGGCAACGGCCTCGGATGCCTCCTCAGCAAGATACAACCATATTTTACTGGTCGGAGTGATAGGATTCGAACCTACGACCCCCTCGTTCCGAACAAGGTACGCTACCAGGCTGCGCTACACTCCGAGACCAGTGGCGGCGTTATAGCGGGGTGACATGGCGGCTGCAAGCAAGATTGGCGTGACACTGTGTGAAAAAGCCTCTGCGGTTCGCATCAAGGCATTTGCACTGCGCCGCGTGATCCCGATTTTTGTGCGGGATCGCAGATGAGCTGTTCTGTCGCGACTTTTTTGAGCGGCGAGGGCTTAAAATGGCAATCTCAAGGTGCTACACGCGCTCGCAACCTATGCTTTGAATTGCATTCTGATCATGGCGGTGGGGGTTAGACTCTTGGCATTAGCGGGAAATGATTGCTTTGTTGGCTATTTGCGGTGAACTGGTTTGAAGGCTATTGCCGTCCAAACAGATGCAAACAGGCATAGACGCAAAATACAGCAGGAAGCTTGAAATTGGGCGAAAAGATTCTCGGTTTTGTCATGAGCGGCGGTGTTGGCTCACGCTTGTGGCCGCTGTCGCGCGAAGACAATCCAAAGCAGTTCCATGCATTTTCCGGCGCGGATACGATGTTGGTCAAGACCGTCAAGCGGTTGGCGGCACGTGAAAACGGCCCGGTCAGCGTCAATCTGATCGCCGCCGAGCGCCACGCCGAACGCGTTCTCTTTGATTTGGAAGGCATCGACCTCAAGGGCGGACAGGGCATTTTCGAGCCGAGCGGACGCAACACGGCGGCTGCCGTCGCTGTCGCTGCGCAAATCGCACTCAAGGATGGCGACGCGCTTGCGCTCGTCGTGCCGTCTGATCACGAAATCACCACCACTGCCACCTTCTGGGCAACTGTCGAGCTTGGCGTTGCCACCGCCGCATCCGGGCGCATCTGCGTGTTCGGTATTGAGCCAAGCCATGCCGAGACCGGCTACGGCTACATCGAATCCGGCCCCGAAACGGCGGGGCAGCCGCAGCGCTCCGTGCTGCGCTTTGTCGAAAAGCCGGATGCGGCCACGGCGCAAACCTATCTCGATGCCGGCAATTATTTCTGGAACGCCGGCATTTTCCTGTTCCGCGCTTCGGTCATGCGCGATGCTTTTCTCGAGCATGCTCCGGACATTTGGAACGATGTCAGCCATGCCATGGAGCGGGCAGAGAACGATGAGACGGGCCTTTACCTGTCCGAAGAAGCCTATGGCACCATCCGTGCGGAATCAGTTGACGTTGCAATCATGGAAAAGACCGCTGATATCGCCGTCGTTCCGGCACTGTTCAAATGGAGCGATCTCGGCTCTTGGCAGTCGCTTCTGGATGTCAGCACCACGGATGGCGACGGCAATGTGATCATCGGCGACGTCGTCGCTATTGATTGCAAAAACAGTTACCTGCGCTCTGAAGGGCGCCTGTTGTCTGCAATCGGCCTGCGTGACATGGCCGTGGTCGCAACGCAGGACGCGACCTTTGTGGCCCCGGTCTCGAAGAGTCAAAACGTCAAGCAAATCGTCGAACGGCTTGAAAAGACAGGACGGTTGGAAACCCGCGTCACGCCGGTGCATGACCGGATGCCTGACGCCGGTGCCCATGTAAAGCGCATCCGCCACTGGCTGTTTGAGGAAACACTGCCGCTGTGGTCAACAAAAGGCGTCGACAGGATTAACGGCGGTTTTTATGAAGCGCTGACGTTCCACGCCGAACCTGTGCTGCGCCCAAAACGCATGCGCACCATGGCCCGCCAGATATATGCCTTTGGCGTTGCCCACGAAATGGGTTGGGAAGGACCCTCGCTCGATCTGATCGACCACGGCATCCGTTTCATCGAAAAGCACGGGCGCTCCGTCAATGGCGGCTGGGTGCGCACGCTCGGCGTTGATGGCTCTGTGGTTGATGGTGCCGAAGACAGCTACGACCACGCTTGCGTCCTTCTGGCACTCGCCTACGCGAAGAGGGCCGGACATCCGCGCGCGCTCGCACTCGGCCTGGAGACATTTGCGTTCCTCGACCGCCACCTTGCTGTCGATGGCGGCGCGTCATTCAAGGAGACAACCGACAGCCTGCTGCCGCGCCGGTCGAATCCGCACATGCATTTGCTCGAAGCCTTCATGGCTTGGCACAAGGTGACAGGAGACAAAAGCTATCTCGACCGCGCTGCAAAGATCGTTGCCCTGTTTGAAGGCCACTTTTTTGATTCTGATAACTGGGCTTTGCTGGAGTTTTTTGACGCCGACTGGGCGCCGCTGCCGGGCGAAAAAGGTGAATGGACCGAGCCCGGCCACCAATTTGAATGGGCGTCCCTGCTTGCCGCCTACAGTGCTCTTTCCGGACAAAGCCGCTACAACGCGCTCGCGCGAAAACTTTACTCCAGCGCCATCGCCAGTGGCCTCAACCGCGCAACCGGACTTGCCTATGACGCGGTCACCAAGACCGGCATTCCCTTGATCCGCACGTCCAGAAGCTGGCCGCAAACTGAAGCCTTGAAAGCTGCCATGGCACTCGACAAGATCGGTGGGCCGGACATGAAGCCCGAGATTGAGGCACGGGTTGGTCGCCTGTTTCGGTGGCACATCGAGCCTGCGCCAGAAGGCCTGTGGATTGACATGATTGACGAAAAAGGGCGCGCAAAATCGCAGGATGTGCCCGCCAGCATTTTCTATCATCTTGTCTTTGCCCTGACAGAATATCTGGCGCTGGCGCGGCACTAATGGAATATCTGGCGCTGGCGCGGCCATGACGCCATCTTGAACAAAGGTCTTAGCTGTTGAGAATTGAAACCCAAATCATCAAACGGCTGCTGCAGGAGAATTTCCAGCGGCAGAAAGCGAATTACATCTTCGCCATCATCTGCATGCTCTTTGTCGCCGCCACCACCGCCGGCTCGGCATACATCATGAAGGAGATTGTCAACGGCATGATGGTCTCGCGCGATCTGGAGCGGGTTTATTACATTGCCACAATCATTCTGGTGATTTTTCTGGTCAAGGGATTTGCCGCATTCTTTCAAATCTACTTCATGTCGAAAGCCGGTAACCGGATCATTGCCGACCAGCAGACAAAGCTTTTTGACCGCATATTGGCGCAGGATGCGACCTTTTTTCAAAGGTTCTCGTCGTCTGACTTTCTGACCCGCATCACCTACAACGCGCAATCAGTCAGGTCCGTGATTGACACCATCGTGACCTCCTTCGTGCGCGACCTTTTTACGCTCATCGGGCTTGTCGGCGTCATGGTGTTCCAGCAGCCGCTACTTGCCATTGGCGCGCTAAGCGTTGGCCCGATTGTATTCTACGGGCTGCGGAAGATGATCAAGAAGGCCAAATATTACATGAGCCAGGAATTGGCCTCTATCGCCCAGCTTATCCACATTGTGCAGGAGGCGTCGGTCGGAATCAGGGTCATCAAGGCTTTCCGGCTGGAGAATAGGTTGCAAGCCCAAATGCAAAAGGCGGTCGGCGACATCGAGCGCCAGAGCAACCGCATTGCCCGCGTTGAAGCCGCGACCGCACCGCTGATGGAAACACTGGCCGGCTTTGCCATCGCCGGGATGCTCGCACTGAGCGGTGTTCTGGTTCTGCGTTATGGCCAGACACCGGGCGAATTGATGTCGTTCATCACAGCCTTGCTGCTGGCCTATGAACCGGCCAAGCGGCTGGCCAGAATGCGCATTTCGCTCGAGGCAGGTCTGGTCGGCGTGCGGTCGATGTTTGACATGATCGATCACCCGATCAAACTGAGCGAACGCGCGGACGCCAAACCTCTCGCGATCACGCGGGGTGAAATCCGTCTGGACAGCGTGTCATTCGCCTACAACAGCAACGTTGAGATATTGCGTGACGTTAACATTGTCTTCGAACCCGGCAAGACCACAGCGCTTGTCGGTCCGTCCGGCAGCGGCAAATCCACCATCGTCAACCTGATCATGCGGCTTTACGATCCGGATTCCGGTGCCGTCAAAATTGACGGCCAGACCATCGACGGCGTGACATTCCAATCCCTGCGCGAGAGCACAGCCTATGTCGGACAAGACCTGTTCCTGTTTACCGGCACAGTCCGGCACAACATCGGCCTTGGCCGCACGGATGCAAGCGAGGCGGAGATCGTTGCCGCTGCAAAGGCCGCCAATGCGCACGACTTCATCATGAAGCTGGCCAACGGCTATGACACGCAAGTCGGCGAGGGCGGCGGACAACTGTCCGGCGGCCAGCGCCAACGCGTGACAATTGCCCGCGCAATCCTGCGCAATGCGCCAATTCTCATCCTTGATGAGCCGACAAGCGCGCTGGATTCAGAATCCGAGGCGCTGATCAGTGAAGCTCTGGAGCATCTGTCAAAGGGCCGCACAACAATCATCGTCGCCCATCGCCTTTCAACAATTTCCAAAGCTGACAAAATCGTGGTGATTGAGTCAGGTCAAGTCGTTGAGCAGGGCGCGCCAAGGGACCTGTTTGAACAAAACGGCCGCTTCCAGCAACTGTTCGCCTCGCAGACCCTGCAACTGGTGTGAACTGGAATTTACCATCCCGACACTTGTGAACGAATTGTCAGGAGCGTCGGGGAATCGACACAGAACATTGGATAGCTGAATTTTCCTACACTTTTTGATTGAATTTGATTGAGAATAAGCTATGCGAACACAAATTGCTTGTGCGGCAGGATTCCGTGCAAGCGCACAGAGCCGGGCCCGCGCGCACATGAGTAAAGACATTGTCCACAATTTGCTGGAGCGCTTGAGTGGCGCAGGCCACCGGGGCGGCGCTTTTGGTTCGGAAGTTCTCCTGGCCGTTTCGCGGGTGCTGCCCAAAGGGGACATAACGTCTTTGGAAACCGGATGCGGCAAGTCAACAATCATGTTCTCAAATTTGTCGAAGCGGCATTTTGTCTTCGCTTATGATGACAGGAATATGCCCGAAAGCTCAGTCGGCATGGTCCAGTTGGACAAAGACTTCAGGCCCGGAGTTGTAGAATTCGTTTACGGACCGACACAAAAAACACTACCAACCTATGCATTCCCTGCCGGAACCATGTTCGACGTGATCTTGCTTGATGGCCCTCACGGATATCCATTTCCCGATCTCGAATACGCTCTGCTGTACCCTCTCTTGAAGCAAGGCGGGATACTTATTGTCGATGACGTGCACATTCCCTCGATCGGTCACATGTTTGATACGCTGCGCGAAGACCGGATGTATGACGAGATCGGTGTATTTGCCACGACAGGCGTCCTGCGTCGCACATTCGCCGACGGGGTGCCCGCCGATGGCGATCATTGGTACGAACAAGGCTACAATTACTCGCGATTTCCGCTGCCGATGGAAAAATACCATCCGGATCGCAGCTATGTTTTTGGACAGACTGCCGATTTTGTCGACGCGTCGACTGTACGCAAACATGCCGTGCGGGGCGTCGAGCTTTCGGCGGACAACAGCGGCGTGAGGACAGTCGACATGTCGTCGACATTCACCTTCAAACTTCCCAAAACCATGAAAAGTACGATAAAAGTCGCCCTCGACTACAGATTTGCTTATGCCGACGCCGCAGTTGACACGGAAATCATGATAGACGCAACACGTCATCCAATTCCGGCAACGACCAACAGGTCAGTGGCCTGTTTTGAGTTCCCGGCCCCGCCACAGGCTGAAATGACAATTTCCCTTCTTCTTCCAAATGCTGTCCCTGAGCATGATCGGGGTACCCGCCGATATGATTTCCGACGGGTAGGGATGGATATTTTTTCGATGAACATCACTGCGTCCGGAGCGAAAATAACAACCTCAGGCCCGGCTTTGCTCATGGCAAGGCTGTCAACGGCCTTTGGCAAACGCTGAGCATGGCTATGTCAGCCGGTGCCTTGACCAAGGAAATGCAGAAACTGGATCACGCTGAGATTCGACTCGTTCTTGAGCGCGAAGCTCGAGATCATCCTTATCTGTTGTACACTGACGTCGAAGAAGTTTCCGCCCTTCCGCGTATTGAATTGCCTGACAAAAAGTCAAAGCTGCGATTTCTGCCGCAGAAGTCTTTCTGGCACGTCAGCGAGTTCTTCGTATTCGAAGGCGACGAATTTGCCGATGGAGCAACACTCGCCTTGCGCAATCGGCTCGCAACGCAAGAAGAAAAGCAGCGGCTTCAGCGCGACTCACGGGCCCCGCACAAGCTTTGGGTGGTGTTTGAACTTGACCGTCAAAACCGGAATGAAGGGAGCGGCGTCAGGGTCTACGGCGCGCCATTGGCGCGTTTTCTTTGGTCGGTAAGCTCGACGCTGTTTGAGAAAAAATGTGCGCCGCTTGCCAAGCCATTTCGATCCTACTTTCGCAAATCAGCAAACCGGATCTATTTGCGCTCGCAGGAAAAAGTCACTCTGTACCGGTTGATTTACAGCTGCCTGGACGGAATTAATCGCCAATGAAATCGCAACAAAAAAAGATCGTCATCGCAAATTTCTATCCTGTCTGGCCTGCAATGGGCGGCGGGCAACGGCGCATATTTTTTCTGGCGAAGGAATTGTCAAAGGAGTTCAATGTTGAAATCGTGACTCCAGAACGTAGTGGATTGAACCGTACACTTACATTCAGCCCGACGCTCAAAGAGATCAGAGTGGCTTGTGATGCGGATTTCCGCGCGCGAGAACATGATTTTGACCGCCAGGTTAAAATGGCCGCAGACTTGGCCTATACGCTTTATTGGGACAGGTGCAAATTTTACCAATCGACTTTGACCGAGTGCGTAAAGTCCGCAGCAGCAGTGGTCACGGCCCATCCCTATTCGACCTATGCCTTGCTTTCGGCGATGAAGGACGATCCGCGTCCTTTTGTGTTTGATTCCCAGAATGTTGAGCAGTTACAGAAGCGACCGGTATTGCGTGATCACCCTGCGTATCTTGACGAAATTATAAAGATTGAAAGTGCATCAATAGACAAAGCAGATGTTACCATCGCTTGTTCGCAAAGCGACGCCAACGGCTTTGCAAAATTATATGGAGCCAAAGAGGGCGCAATAAAAATTATTGAAAATGGCGTCGACGCTCTTGGCGTTCCCCTTATGACAGAGCAGCAGAAGCTGGACGTGAGACAACAGTTCAGGGTTGGCGACCGGCCCATAGCGGTTTTTGGGGGGAGCTTTCACTTTCCGAATTTTCAGGCTGTCGACCGGTTGCTGGAATTGGCGATTGCGCTTCCACATGTTGTTTTCCTGGTCTTGGGCAGTGTCTGCAATTACAAGAATATTGCCGCATGCAATCTGGAAAACGTCGTCAAGCTGGGCGAGGTTGACGAGAATACCAAATGGGTGGCCTTTAACATTGCTGACATCGGGCTCAATCCGATGGAAATTGGTTCAGGTACGAACGTGAAGATATTTGAATATGCTGCCGCTGGCCTGGCAATTCTTTCAACGCCTTTCGGCGCACGCGGTATCCCGTTTGCGTCCGGTAGGGAATTTGTCTCCGCCGAAATCGGCGAGTTTGCCAAGGCAATGGAGGGACTTGTCATAGGCAAGAAACAGCGGATGACAGCTATGGGCACGCGAGCTCGCAAGAGCGTTCTTGCTCGTGCGGACTGGACTGTAATTGGCGCAAAATACCGGAAAGTATTTTCTGACCTTCTTGCGTGATCGGCAGCTCGTGGGTCGCGCGTACTCCAGTGCACAAATCCTTGCGCGATTGCCACTCAATAAGGGCTCGCCACATCGCCCGTCTCGACATACACCGTCTTGATCTGGCTGTAGTGGCGCAGCGCCTCGATCGAATTTTCACGTCCGATACCCGACTTGCGAAAGCCCCCGAACGCAATCTCTGACGGGGCCAGATTGTAGTTGTTGATCCAGCACGAGCCCGCCTTGATCTGGCCAATCACCCGGTGCGCACGCGCCAAGTCGCGCGTGAACACGCCGGCCGACAGGCCAAATTCAGTATCGTTCGCCCGCGCAATTGCCTCGTCCTCGTCATCAAACGAAAACACTGCCATCACCGGCCCGAAAATTTCCTCGCGTGCGATCCGCATGTGATCCGTGACGCCGGTAAACACCGTCGGTTCAATCCACGCGCCGCCCTCAAATCCCTGCATCACCGGAATGCCGCCGCCATGCGCCAGCGTCGCGCCCTCGGCGACGCCGATGTCGATGTAACCCTTCACCTTGTCGCGCTGGGCAAGGCTGACCATCGGCCCCATTTGCGTCTCCGGGTCCATCGGGTCGCCGATCTTGATCGCTTTCGTGCGTTCGATAAGCCGCTTGACAAACCGGTCATGAAACTTGCGCTGCACATAAACGCGCGTGCCATTCGAGCACACCTGACCGGTCGAATAGAAATTCGCCAGCATCGCGCCGCCGACTGCGTTTTCGAGATCAGCATCGTCAAAAATCACCAGCGGCGACTTGCCGCCCAGCTCCATCGTCGCATGCTTCATCTGCCCGCCGGCCGCCGCCATCACTTTCATGCCGGTCGGTACAGAGCCGGTCAGCGAAATCTTGTCGATGCCCGGATGATTGACAATCATCGACCCGACCGCCCCGCGCCCCTGAACGACTTGATAAAGGCCAGCCGGAAGTCCGGCTTCCTCATAGGCTTCCGCCAAAGCCAAAGCCGAGAGCGGCGTGTTTTCCGATGGCTTGAAGATGATCGCATTGCCCATCGCCAGCGCCGGTGCCGATTTCCAGGCCGCGCCCTGGATCGGATAGTTCCACGCGCCAATCGCACCGCAAACACCGATCGCCTCGCGCCGGGTATAGGCAAACGGCCCGCCGAGATCGATCATCTCGCCATTGAACGCGGCAATCGCACCGCCCATGAATTCCAGCGTGTCAGCAGCCGAAGCCGGGTCCGCCACGGTCGTTTCCTGAATGGCCTTGCCGGTATCGAGCGTCTCAATTTCCGAGATACGCCGGTTGTCCCGCCGCAAAATATCCGCCGCCCTGCGCAATATCCGCCCGCGCTCAACTGGCTTCAATGCCGCCCACGCCGGCTGAGCCGCCTGTGCCGCCGCCACGGCAGCGTCAACAACGCCTTGCGTCGCCTCATGCAGCGAAGCAATCACCTCGCCGGTGGCCGGATAAACACTCTCCAACACCGTGCCAGAAGCATCGTCAACAAACTGGCCGTTGATGTAATGTGAGCCTTTGGGCTGTGCGCGCATGGATGTCTCCGCGTTCAATTGTTTAGCTCCAGCCTTCCCCCTTGCGGGGAAGGTGTCGCCGTTAGGCGACGGATGGGGGTGGCGGTGAAGATGCGGGGTCACAGAACTTGCTGAAACTCAATTCTGTACCTTTGCACTCCCACATCCACCCGCATCCGTCTGCTCCGCTGACACCTTCCCCGCAAGGGGGAAGGCTCTAATACCCTACCTATCACTCACCTCCCACCGTGGATTGATCCACGGCTCGAGATTGCTGCGGGGCAGGGGCACCTTGCCCAAAATATGATCAGCCGCCTTCTCGCCCGTCATGATCGACGGCGCGTTCAGATTGCCATTGGTCACACGCGGAAAGATCGAGGAGTCCGCCACCCGCAGCCCTTCAACTCCGATCACGCGCGTTTCGCAATCCACCACCGCATGGCGATCCCCGCTAGCGCCCATGCGACATGTTCCACAAGGGTGATAGGCGCTTTCGATATGTTCGCGCAGGAAATCGTCGATCTCATCGTCGCTCTGTACATCGCTGCCCGGCTGGATTTCCCTGCCGCGATAGGGATCGAACGCCTTCTGCCCGAAAATCTCCCGTGTCAGCCGCACGCCGTGGCGGAATTCCTTCCAGTCATCCTCGTGGCTCATGTAGTTGAAAAAGATGCGCGGGCTTTCGTTCGGGTCAGCAGACTTCAGCGTGATCTCGCCGCGCGATTTCGAGCGCATCGGCCCGACATGTGCCTGGAACCCGTGCCCCTTCACCGCCGCCTTGCCGTCATAGCGCACTGCCGCCGGCACGAAATGGAACTGGATATCCGGATAATCGATCCCCGCCGCTGAGCGCACAAAACCACACGCCTCAAAATGATTGGTCGCGCCGAGGCCGGTCTTGAAGAAAAGCCACTCCGCCCCGATCAACCCCTTGGAAAACCAGTTGAGCTTCGAGTTGATCGTAATCGGCTGCGTGCATTCCTGCTGGATGTAGACCTCCAGATGGTCCTGCAAATTCTTGCCCACGCCCGGCCTGTCCGCAACCACCTCGATGCCATGCGACTTCAGCACCGCCGCCGGTCCGATGCCCGACAATAGCAGCAGCTTCGGCGAGTTGATCGACGAGGCCGCAACAATAACCTCGCGCCGCGCCCGCACCACCTGAACCTGTCCGCCACTCTCGATTTCAACACCAATCGCCCGTTGATTCTCGATCACAATCTTCCGAGCTAACCCGTTGATCATACTGATATTTTCACGCTTGAGCGTCGGCTTCAGATAGGCGTTCGCCGTCGACCAGCGCACGCCATCATGGATGGTCTGCTCCATCGCGCCAAAGCCTTCCTGCTTCAGCCCGTTATAGTCCTCGGTAAGCTCAAACCCCGCCTGATGCCCCGCCTCGATGAACGCCCGGTACAGCGGGTTCTGCATCTTGCCGCGCTGCACATAGAGCGGCCCCGAACGGCCGCGCGCACCCTCCTCACCGCCGCTTACATTCTCCTGCCGCATGAAATACGGCAGCACGTCGGCGTAACTCCAGCCGGTCGCGCCCTGTTCATCCCAATGGTCGAAATCGCGCGCATGGCCGCGCACATAGACCATGCCGTTGATCGACGAAGAGCCGCCAACCACCTTGCCGCGCGGCGTCGCCAGCCGCCGGTTGTTCAGCTGCGGCTCCGGCTCGGTCCTGAATCCCCAGTCGTAAGTCTTGGTGTTCATCGGGATCGACAGCGCCGACGGCATTTGGATGAACGGCCCGAAATCGGATCCCCCATATTCAATCACCGCCACCGTATGCTTGCCATCCTCCGAAAGCCGGTAAGCCAGCGCCGCGCCCGCCGATCCGGAACCTATGATCACAAAGTCCGCTTCCAGCAGCGTCGATTGCGCGGAAAAATGTTTGCCCGATGTCACGTCAAGCCTCCGGATGCCGCAGCGCTTCAAATGAAACCGCCACATGTGCAGCATAGGCGGGGCGTGCCAGCAACCGTTGATAATAGGCGTTCACGTTCGGCACATCCCGCCGGTCATGCTCCAACGTAAACAGCCGGTGCAGCATCACGCCGCAGGCAATGTCCGCAAACGAAAACGCCTCGCCATTCAGCCACTGCCCATCGCCGATCCGCGCATCCAGCAGCGCCCAGTTCGCCTTCAGCCGCGCCTCAGCCGCCGTCACCGCCGCAGTGTTCCGCGCGGTTTTCGCCGTGCGCACCAGTTGGATGAACAGAATCGAGGTGAAATCCGGATAAATCGTCGAGCGCATCCACTCCGCCCACATGTCAAGCGTCGCCCGCTGGCCCGGATCGCGCGGCCAAAACTGCTCGTCGCCGTATTTGCAGGCGAGATAGCGCAAAATCGCCGCGCTCTCCCATATCACAGTCTCGCCATCCCTTATCGTCGGCACCAGCCCGTTCGGGTTCATCGCGCGATACTCTGCCGTATCCGTCTTGCCGAATGCGCCGCCGAAATCCAGCCGCTCATGCTCCAGCCCAAGCTCGGCCAAACACCACAACACCGCCTGCACATTCACTGATGTGTTGCGCCCGTAAACGGTAATCATCACTCGCCCCTCGGAAAGCGCTTGCTCTCTTCCAGAATGTTCAAATCCATATGGTTGCGCATGTAGCGCTCCGATGCTTTCTGCAGTGGCTGGAAATCCCACGGGAAATAGGCCCCGTTGCGCAGCGCCTCATAAACCACCCGGCGCCGCGCCTGACTTTCGCGCACTGAGGCGTCAAAGGCGTCAAGATTCCACCGCGCGTGGACCCGCTCCATCCACCTCGCCACCAGCGCCGCATTGGCCGGATCAGCCGCCAGATTGTTGAGTTCCTGCGGATCATCCTTGAGATTGAACAGCATCGGCGGATCAAGTTCACAATGCACAAACTTCCAGTCACCCTCGCGGATGCAAACCAGCGGTGCTTGTGAACCCTCCGCCGCATATTCCATCAGCACCGGCGCCATGCGCATCCCGCCCTTCATCAGTGGCACAAGGCTGGTGCCGTCCGTCCACGGCGCAATTTCGCCAATGTCAATCCCGGCGAGATCTGCCAGCGTCGGGTTGACATCCAGCGTCGAAACGGCCGCTGTCACCAGCCGCGGCTGAATGCCCGGCCCGGCAATCGTCAGCGGCACCCGCGCCGAGCCGTCAAAAAAGCTCATCTTGAACCACAGGCCGCGCTCGCCCAGCATGTCGCCGTGATCCGAGGTGAACACGATAATTGTGTCATCCAGCATCCGCGTCAGCCGCAGCGTCTCGATCAGTTCGCCCACCTTGTCGTCCATGAACGAGATGTTGGCGAAATAGCCCTGCCGCGCCCGCCGCACATCGCCGCGCTTGATGTCAAAGCGCGCGTGGTCGCAGGCCTTGATCAGCCGCTTGGAATGCGGGTCTTGATCCTCAAAAGCCATCTCACCGACAGTCGGCTCCAGCTCGGCAAGGCCCTCATAAAGGTCCCAATATTTCCGCCGCGCCACATAGGGGTCATGCGGATGCGTGAACGAAACCGTCAGACACCATGGCCGCCGCTCAGTGTCGGTCGAAACACGCGAATATTGGTAAAGCTTCTGGTTGGCGAAAAACGCCACCTCATCGTCATATTCCATCTGGTTGGAAATCTCGGCAACGCCCGCGCCGGTCACCGAACCCAGATTATGATACCACCAGTCGATCCTTGTCCCCTGCTTGCGATAGTCCGGCGTCCAGCCGAAATCGGCGGGGTAAATGTCGGTCGTCAGCCGCTCCTCAAACCCGTGCATCTGGTCCGGCCCGACAAAATGCATCTTGCCCGAAAGCGCCGTCTCATAGCCCGCGCGGCGCAGATGGTGCGCATAGGTCGGAATGTCCGAGCGGAATTCGGCGGCATTGTCATAAACACCCGTGCGCGATGGCAATTGCCCGCTCATGAACGACGCGCGGGCAGGGGCGCACAACGGCGAACCCGAATACGTGTTGGCAAACCGCACCGAGCGCTTGGCCAGCGCCTTCAGGTGCGGAGCATGCAGAAAATCAGCCGGGCCATCAGGATAGAGCGTCCCGTTGAACTGGTCGGTCATGATGATCAGAATGTTTGGCCGCGCAGTCTTCATGCCTGTCCCCGTGCCAGCATCGTGTCGAGATAGTCGTGGATCAGCGCCACCGCGCTGGTCCGTTCCGGTCCGCTTTGCTTCAGCGCGCGGCGGATGTATAGCCCGTCAATCAGCGCCGCAATGCCCTCTGAAATCCGCTCGGCCTCCGCGCGCGGCTTCAGCTTGGCAAGATCAAACATCAGGTTCGAGTGCAGCCGCCGCGAATAAACCGACAGCAAATGCCGCATCGCCGCAGAACGTTGCGCCTCAAGATAAAACGAAAGCCACGCCGAAACCGTGCCCGGTGCAAATTGCTTGTCAGAAAAATTGACAGCAATCAGCGCAGCAAGCCGTTCCCGCGGTTTCATTGATGGCGTCACCCGGGCCCGCAGATCCTGCGCCAGCTCGGTCATCAGCGAGCGCATCGTCGCTTCCAGCAGACGCTCCTTGTTGCCAAAATAATGATGTGCCAGCGCGCTCGAAACGCCGGCCCGCCCGGCAATGTCCGACACCGTCACATCCAGCGCCCCTCGGTCGCCAATCGCCGCGATAGCCGCATCAATCAGCGCCTTGCGGCGTATCGGCTCCATCCCGACTTTCGGCATTCTGCACCCCTTCAATACACATCAATTATTATTGACTGACGAGTCAATCAAGAAAAATCATGAGGTCAGGTTTTACATTGTCGCGCATCTTCCGGAATTCGCGTTGGAAATCAGCCAGCCCTTTTCACCAGAGAAGTTCTGTGCTTCAAAAGCCGCAAGCACGCGCACACGACACACCAAACTTCAGGGCAATCGCGTTTCTGCTCGTGACACTTCACCACAATCTGGAGAGCGCGCGATGCAGGATATTACTTTCCGGATTGCCGGACCAAGCGACGTCGAAACCATCAGGCAGATCGTTATGGCGGCCTATGCCAAATGGGTTCCGCTCATCAACCGCAGGCCGCTGCCCATGGTTGCGGACTATGGCGAAACAATAAAAGTCCACCGCTTCGATTTGCTGGAGGCTGGCGGAAAAATCGTCGCCCTGATCGAAACAGCGCCGAAAGATGATCATCTCTGGATCGAAAACATCGCCGTCAGACCGGATGAACAGCGCAATGGCTATGGCAAGGCACTGATCGCAAAAGCCGAACAGTTGGCACTGGATGAAGGCTTGCGTGAACTTCGTCTTCTCACCAATGCTGCATTTGCGAGCAACATCCAATTGTATGAAAAGACAGGCTTTGTGGTCGACCGCAAAGTCCCGTTCATGGGCGGCATAACGGTCCACATGAGCAAGACGTTCAAGTGATAGTATGACCAACTGCAGTCAGATGCGAAATGGAGGCCGCGGCGTCCACTGTCTTGACCAATAGGTGATCGCCGTCGAATGTTGACACCACGAAAATACCGATCTTGTTTTCGGACAGCGGCTTGATCACCGACAGCACAACGCCGGTCTCGTCAAATGCAAACGGCCCCTGAAATTTGAAACACGTCCAATCGCGATCCTGTTTGACAGGCTCCGGAATGCGGCTTTGCAAACACACAATCGACAGTTCATCATCAGTCCGGCTGATTGAAACAAAGCCCGAGCCATCAGCCCAAACAGGAAAAGCCGCCCCAGCATCAAGCCGCGCAATCGCATAATCGCCATCAAGCCTTTTGAGTATCATTTGGCAAATTCCTGTTCCGCGACGCTACAGCCAATCTCATGATGCGTCTCGCAGACTTGATGCGGGAATGCGAGGAGTAATCAGGCGTCGAGAAAATTTACCCGCAGGCGTGTCGCAAAAAAAGGCGCGCCGGACGCGGTTTTGACAGGGGATTGCATACTGCCCGACGACAACAAAGCAAACAGGTCCCGGTTTACCGATCTCCCCCGTCGCGGGGGAGATGTCCGACAGGACAGAGGGGGACGCCTCGCGCAAAGGCTTCAGCATGAGTCAAAAGACACAGAATGCAAAATAGAACTTGATTCTGCATAAAATTTATGTTCATGTTTTGTTCAACAACGGAGACAACGAAACTTTGGACTGGCCCCTCGCAATCACCCGCAACACAGAAGCAGTCCGCAAGATCGTCGCGGTGATGTTTGCGATGCTGCGGGAGAATGCCGGCAGCAGTCCCCTCTCCGTCGGCTTCGCCGACACCTCTCCCCGCAAGCGGGGCGAGGTTAAATCAAGCGCCGAGCTTTTAACCTC
>JANPEK010000087.1:0-17720 GCA_031422915.1 Phyllobacteriaceae bacterium
CTGAAGCGTGGTCAGGATTTTTGTGTTGACCGTCCCATGAGCCGCCAAAGGCTGCGGCGCGATGTTGTCCACACCATGAATGCGCATCACCTCTTCAACCAGATCCGCCTTGCCATCCACATCCGGCCGCCATGACGGAACTGAGATATTCACCGTAATTGTACCAAGCTCGTATGACTCGAGAGCGCCAATGCTCTTGAGAAACGGCTTCGCAGAATCTGGACCAAGTTTGTCTGCATCAGGCTGATGGATGTTTGCTGTTATTCCGAAGCCAAGCCGCTTCAAAATCGAAAGGCTCTCGTCTGCATCAACGTCAATGCCGGTCAGCCGCTTGACTTCGGAAACAGGGAATTCGATCACTTTCGGCGCGGCTTTCGTGTAGTTTTCGAGCACCATTTCAGACGCTTCACCACCGCAAATATCGATCACCATTTGGGTGGCAAGGTCGAGTCCCGGCACCATGAATTCAGGATCAACACCCCGCTCAAACCGGTAGCGCGCGTCGGTGATGATTTTCAGGTCCCGCCCGGTCTTGGCAATATTGAGCGGGTTCCACAGCGCAGACTCGATCAAAACATCAGTTGTGTTTTCATCACAACCCGAATGTTCGCCGCCCATGACTCCGGCGATGGATTCGACACCCTTGTGATCGGCTATCACGCAATTCTCGGAGCCAAGCATGTAAGTGCGGCCATCCAGCGCCAGAACCTCGTCTCCCTCGCGCCCGCGCCGGATTACGAGATTGCCGGAAACCTTATTCAAATCAAACACATGCAGCGGGCGTCCCCGATCAAACGTGATGTAGTTGGTGATGTCCACCAGCGCGTTGATCGGCCTCAGCCCGATTGCAATCAGCCTCTGCTGCATCCATTTCGGCGAAGGGCCGTTCTTGACGCCACGGACAAGCCGCAGCGCAAAACCCGGGCAAAGCTCCGGCGCTTCGACGGACACGCTCACCGGGCAGCCGCCAATTCCCTTAACCAATTGAATCGGCAACGTTTTCAACGTTCCCGAACCAGACGCTGCCAGATCACGGGCGATGCCATGGATCGAGGTGCAGTCAGGCCGGTTCGGCGTCAAATTGATCTCAATGACCGGATCATCAAGGTGTGCATACGCCGCAAACGACTGGCCAACCGGCGCATCATCCGGCAATTCGATGATACCATTGTGCTCGTCGGACAACTGAAGCTCGCGCTCGGAACACATCATGCCATATGATTCCACACCGCGAATCTTGCCCACAGCCAACGTCACATCGAGGCCCGGCACATAATCACCGGGATTTCCAAGCACGCCAATGAGGCCCGCCCGCGCATTCGGCGCACCGCAGACAACCTGAATCGGCTTGCCGGAACCATTGTCCACAGTCAAAACCTGCAACTTGTCGGCATCCGGATGGCGAACCGCCGTCAGAACTCTAGCGATCTTGAACGGCTTGAAAGCGGCCTTGTCATCAACGCTTTCGACCTCAAGACCGATCATCGTCAGCCGCTCGCAAATGGCTTCCAGCGAAGCATCGGTATCGAGATGGTCTTTCAGCCAGGAGAGAGTGAGTTTCATGATTTTCGTTCTTTGAGCAGGAGACTAATTGCGAGCGTCCTGCAATCCTTGTTTGCCGGTTTGATCTCTTCGATCTGCGTGACGGCGCTGCGCGCCAAATTAACAAGCTCGACTGCCCGGTCGTGTGTGAAAAGCCCGGCTGTGGGAGGAAGATAATCTGCCCGGTGCCGCTCAGTCTGCAAAGTTACCACTGCCGATCCAATGCGCCTAAGCGCGGGATTGTCTTTTAGCGGAGGGTGGCCAAAGGCATTCTTCAACGGAGCATGATCAAGCGCGCGATAAGCCCTCAAATATTCTTCGGAAGATCTTATCGCCGATCGCGTAACATAATCTGCACAAAGCTTATCAATGGCATGAAACACGGCATAGTAAGCTGTGCTGATTGCACGCCGACGAAATGCAGTGCTCCTGCGCCCATGCAACAACAACAAATCTGCGGCGTCCAAAAGGCGAACCGCCATGGTCAAGGATGCCATTTATTCTTCGCCCTCATCGGCTTCAACATTCTCACCCTGTGGCAACACTGTGCTCAAGATAACAAATCGATTTTCGCCCATTTTTCTCAATGCAACATGGATGGCGTCATTGGCATCAATAAGGTTTTTTGTGGGAACCCTTTCGTTGACATTGGCGCTGACGCGAAAGATAAATGCGCCATCAAAATCTTCAACTTCTTCAATTCGTGAGTGAGCATAGCCAAACTGGTTCCACTTCCGGCGCAAAATCGGGTCCGCGACCGCCATCACTTCGTCTTCCGAAAGGTAATTTAACTTGGCAAGCGCCATTTCTTCACTCCATTCAAACGAATAACCAAACGCAGCAGTTATTGCGTAAAAGCCTCTGTCATACGTCCAATCTGCAAACCGCTTTGAAATCCCCATAGAACATAAAGACGGCCCTGCCGCCAGAATTTTCAACCTCAAGCCCAATCATCGTCAGCCGCTCGCAAATGGCTTCCAGCGAAGCATCGGTATCGAGATGGTCTTTCAGCCAGGAGAGAGTGAGTTTCACTTAGGTTTCCCTTGCGCCGCAATGTGCGTCTTCAAAATTTCATTGATCCGGCTCTGCCAGCCGGATCCGGTTGAGCGGAAATGCTCAACGATTTCAGCATCAAGGCGCAGACCGACCCGGGCCTTGACCGGTGATTTTTGCGGCCCGCGCTCGCCGCGCATGCGATCGTAGAATTCCCGCAAAAGCGGAACTTCGCTTACCGACAGCGAATTTTTCATATCCGCTTCAGTGAGTTCCGGAATATCTTCGCCATGCGCTATTTCATAATCATCAAGCGAAATGCGGCCGGTAGCAACGTCATCCAATGTCGGAAGGCTTGCTTGTGGAGTTTTGTTAGATTTTGCGTTCGCGCTCATTGACTTTCCTCATCGAGATTACCCGGATCTTGCCGTTTCGCGGCGTCCAGCAAAACCGGCACAAGACACCATCGAGATAGCCGGTCGACGCAAACCGCTCTTCGCCATAATCGAAACGGCTGTCTCTTGTGGTCACAATTGTTTCTGGCGAGAACCTTGTCACATCGGCAAAATCCAACCCGCGCTCCTCAAGCGCCTGCCGTCTCTTGGCTTCGTCCCATTCGAGTTCCATGAATATCACACATATTTAATTGTGGCCACGATTAAATTATGTACTCAATCCCCCAAGCAGCGTCGGCATATCCAGCGGCCTGAAGCCGTAATGGCTCAGCCACCTCACATCCGCATCAAAAAACGCCCGCAGATCGGGCATGCCGTATTTCAGCATGGCGATGCGGTCGATGCCCATGCCCCAGGCGAAGCCCTGATATTCATCAGGATCTAGCCCGCCAGCGCGCAAGACGTTGGTGTGCACCATGCCGCAGCCAAGAATCTCCATCCAGTCATTGCCCTCGCCAAAGCGCACTTCGCCGGGCTTGGAACGGTCGCACTTGATGTCGACTTCCATTGACGGCTCGGTGAACGGAAAATACGACGGGCGGAAGCGCATGGTGACGCTTGGCACTTCAAAGAACGCCTTGCAGAATTCTTCCAGCACCCACTTCATGTTGGCAACGTTGGCGGTCTTGTCGATGACAAGACCCTCGACCTGATGGAACATCGGTGAATGCGTGGCGTCGGAATCCATCCGGTAGGTCTTGCCCGGAATGACAATGCGGATCGGTGGCTTTTGGGCCTCCATGGTGCGGATCTGCACCGGCGAAGTGTGTGTGCGCAAAAGCTTGCGCGTGCCGTCTTCCTTTGTGTTGAAGAAGAACGTGTCATGCATCTCACGTGCCGGATGGCCGTCGGGAAAATTCAACGCCGTGAAATTGTAATAGTCTGTCTCAACATCCGGACCTTCGGCTATGGCAAAGCCGAGATCGCCGAAGATGGCTGTGATTTCATCGATCACCTGGCTGATCGGATGAATGCGACCGGTCAGCACTTGGGCAGGGCGACCCGGAAGGGTGACGTCCACAGTCTCGCGCGAGAGCCGCGCCTCAATGGCCGCTTCCTTCAGGATCGACTTGCGTGCCGTCAGTGCTTCGCTAACCCGGTCCTTCAGCGCATTGATCGCCGCCCCTGTCGTTTTGCGCTCTTCCGGCGACATGGAGCCGAGCGTTTTCAACAGCTCGGAAACAGAGCCCTTCTTGCCCATCGCAGCGAGGCGCACGGCTTCAATCGCTGCTTCGTCGGAAGCTGCGGCGATATCGGCCATCAGGCCGGATTCGAAATTTTGCAAGTCACTCATGTCATTCACCGGGTCAAATGTCGGTTTGAAAAAGCAAAAAACCCGCGCTGATCCTGCCAGCGCGGGTTTCCCAAATCATGTCGTCGAGAAGTCTTTGGGAGACGCTGGCGTTAAGCGACAGCAGCCTCAAAGGCGCCCGGCGTGGTGTTTTTCAGATACTCGAGCGCCTTCTTGGCGGCCACGACAAGCGCGCCAAAGGCTGCCGCATCGTGGATGGCCATGTCGGACAGAACCTTCCGGTCAACCTCGATGCCGGACTTCGAGAGGCCGTCGATGAAACGGGCGTAGGTCAGGCCATGCTCGCGCACGGCGGCGTTGATGCGCTGTACCCACAGACCTCGGAACGTGCGCTTCTTATTCTTGCGGTCGCGGTAGGCATATTGCTTCGACTTGTCGACAGCAGCCTTGGCGGTACGGATGGTGTTCTTGCGACGGCCGCGAAAGCCTTCGGCCTGCTTGAGGACTTTTTTATGCTTGGCGTGCGAAGTAACGCCGCGTTTAACACGTGCCATGATCTATTCTCCTTGAAGCAGCCGGGCCTTAAAGGCCATTCGGCAGGTAATTCTTGATGACTTTCTTGCCGTCCGGTTCAGCCAGAACCATCGTGCCTCGGGCATCGCGAATGAACTTGTTGGAGCGCTTGATCATGCCATGGCGCTTGCCTGCGGCGGCGGCCAAAACTTTGCCGGTCGCAGTGATTTTGAACCGCTTTTTGGCAGCGGATTTGGTCTTCATCTTGGGCATTTTGCTCTCCTTGAACATAGGGGATGCGGCTCGACTGACCAGTCAAGCTGCAAGCATGGAAAACCGCCACGGCATGCCCTGCCGGGCGGTTTCAACGCGGCCCTATAACAAGGGCTGCTCGAGAGTGCAACACCTTGCAGTTCACGCCGTTGCAAAAGATCAATAGAGCCGGAAAAGCAGCGGAATAACGCCTATATCCTGCAGATACTCGGCGAACTCAAAGGCGGGCAGCGCCACGAAGAACACCAAGCCGTCCAGCAGTGTTGTATACATGCGCTTGGTGGAAATCGTCAAAGTGGCCTGATCCTTGAACAGGCGCGGGCTTGGAAAGAAGCGCGGGACAGCCGCGCAATAGGCGGCGTAGGGGGCTCCAAAAATGCTCAAAAGGTGCCGTTCCTCGCGGTACGTGACAATCTGAAACGCCAGCCAGCAAAGCACGCCAAAAATAATGCCAGCGGTCAGTGTGCCGGACTGAAACCCAACGCCAACGGCAGCGATGGTCGAGAAGAAATAAAGCGGGTTGCGCATCACCGAATAGGGCCCGTCCATGATGACAGTGCTGGACTTGTGTCCGCCGATATAGAGTGTTGACCAGAGCCTGCCGATAACGCCGACCCAGATCAGTCCGATCCCGACCAGTTCAATGTGCTCTGTGGCATCTTCATTCTGCCACGCAGATCCTGACAAAATCAGCAACGTGCCGATGGCCATTATGCCGACAAACAGCCATAAGCGCCGCATTTTCTGGTAGCGCCCCATTGCAAGATGTTCGGGGGTGGGGTCAGTCTTGACTGTCATGGCTCAATTTCCGCTGGTCAACCGGCCAGTCCAAGTGAGCGGCCAACCCCCCCATAATTGAACTGTCGAGCAAAATCGAGCCGCCATAAGCGCGCATGATGTCTGCCGTTATGGCCAGTCCAAGACCGCTGCCATTGCCGCTTTCATCAAGCCGCTGTCCGCGCTCCAGTGCAATGATCCTGTCTTTGGCGTCAATCCCAGCACCGTCGTCGGATACTGTGATCCTTATGCCGTCTTCTGTCTTGGTGCCGGTCAGTTCGACTCGTGTCTTGGCATGGATGATGGCATTATCCACCAGATTTCCGACTGCTTCGGCGAAGTCGGTCGCGTCGGCCTGAACGGCGCAAGTGTCCGGTATGAGATTTGCGATGGCAATATTTCTGGAAGCCGCAATTGGCCCGACAACTCTCAGAATCCTGCCCGCCAGATCCTGTGCGTCAATTGTTGACGCGCCGCGCCCGCCGACACGTGCGAGAGCGAGTTGGCGGTCCGTCCGCTCGCGAATGGCGCCGACTTGTTCGTGTATGCGCTGTGCCCGATCTTTGTCGCCAGCGCTCTCCAGCGTCTCGCCAATCTGCGCCAAAATTGTCAGCGGCGTTTTCAATCCGTGGGCGAGATCCGAGGCGCGCGCGCGTGCACGCTCGACGGCCGCGCGCTCGCCATCCAGCAGTATGTTGATCTCGGCGATCAGCGGGCGGACTTCCTCCGGACCGCTGCCGTCAATATGACGAGACAGTCCTTGCCGCACCGAAGCTACAGCGCGCCGCACATTTACGAGTGGGCGCAGACCGACATAAATCTGCAACCCGGACGCCAGCGCCAGAAACAGCCCGGTGAGTGCAAGCATCAGAAGCAATTCATTGCGAAATTCTGCAGTCGCGGCGTCATACTCCGCCTGGTCGGCACCGACGGAGATCGTCGCCTTGAATGTTTTGCCGCCCCTCGCGAATGATATGTCATTGTGCAGGACAACCACGTCGCCACCGCCCGGGCCAGGCGCGTAAAACAGGGCCGGATTGGCAGTAAGCGGCTCGAGGTGCGTCAACTCCTGATCCCACAGCGAGCGGGAGCGTTTCATGCCGTCTTTCAGCCCTTCCACCTGCCAATAGCGGCCGCTGGCGGGCACGTCATAGCGCGGATCGGCAGGCTCGCGCACCAGTGTCAATCCCTCCGAATTAGCGCTGATGCCGGCTGCAATGGTGTCGGAAACAGCCAGAAGTTCGCGATGATACGACTGGTTGACATAGGACTGGAACAGGCTGCTCAGCGCCAGCCATGTCAGAAAAAGGGCGATTCCCAGAAAGCAGACAGCGCCAAGAAACAGGCGCGCCCCAAGAGAGCGGTTCATCAGGCACCGCCGGGGATGTAATAGCCAAACCCGCGACGCGTGAGTATGGCGTCAGCGCCCAGTTTCTTGCGCAGTCGCGCGATCATAGCCTCTACGGAATTATTGGATGCATCATCGCTGCGTCCCTGGACGTGCGTTGCAATCTCGTTTGCAGAAACGACGGACCCTGCACGATGCAGGAACAATTGCAGTGCACGCGCCTCAAGGGGCGACAGGTCGAGCGGCGTGCCATCAAGCGAGCCTTGCATTGAAGCTTCGTTGAAGCTGATTCTGCCGTTTGAGAGCACAGTTGACTTGCGGGCGGACGCGCGGCGCAACAGTGCTCTCAGCCGTGCCAGCAGTTCCTCCATGCGGAACGGTTTGGGCAAGTAATCATCAGCACCGGCGTCGAAGCCGTCGACACGCTCCATCCAGCTGCCTCGCGCGGTCAACGCAATTACTGGCGTGTCGATGCCATCCTTGCGCCAGCGCTTCAGTATGGTCAGCCCGTCGAGCCCGGGAAGGCCAAGATCAAGGATAATGGCTGAATGCGACCCATCAGCGCCGAGTTCCCACGCGTCGGGCCCATTCTGGACATGCTCGACCGAGAAGCCTGCACCTTCAAGCGCGGCAACGACGTGGGCGGCAATGGCAGCATCATCCTCGGCAAACAGCAGCTTCATCTTGTCCTCACAGCCCCAAAAACCCGCGAATGCGCCCTGTCCGCGCGTCCATTGTCACTGAAAGGACCTTGCCTGAGCCATCGACGAGCTTGAATCTATAATCAAGACGGTTACCCTTTTCCCGGAAGGTCACTGCGATTACGCGGCCATCGTGCTGCTGCTTCAAGAGACCCATCGCGCGTGACAGAGAGATGGCGTCGCCATTGCGCACGGCGTCGCGAGCCTTGTCCTGATCCCGGTCCTTGCGACCGGAACCGTGAGATGAGCCGCTGTCATCGACTGCATCGTTGTCACTGTCATCGTCCCCTCCGCTGTCGTTGGAATCGGAGCCGGAATTCGACCAGCTTCCCGAATGATCACCGCCGCCGGAATCACTGTCGCTGCCCGAACCGCTGCTTTGGTCGGCATATGCGATGCCCGGCAAGAACGCAGCGATACCCGTGGCCAAAAGCCCGGCGAGGATCGCTCTGCGTGTAATTTTGAAATCGTCGTGCATGAAATGTCCTAAGCAGGCTACATTCTACATCCAAACGGATGCAGGCGGCCAGCAGATTCATCCACTGGCCGCCCAAAGCGGTCGCCCGTTGCATTTGGCGGTGAAGCAACAGACAGTTGAGCGAAGGGTTGCTCTTCCTGCTTTCAGCAACCGATTGTTTGCATTGTCGCATGCCGCTTCTGACGGGAAGCTGACTTGAACTGTCAGCATCCTGTCAGGTTCAGCACGCCAAGCAATGGCTCAATTGTCTCCCGGTCCCTGATCCGGAGTCCCGTCATCACTCCCGGGAACCGTTGAATTTGGCACGACGGAGATCGTGGTGATCGGTCCCGGCCTGCGGCGCGCGTCGCCGCCATGTGGCTTGGCGCGGATGGTTTGAACACCCGCAACTGTTGTCACACGGATTTCAAGCGGACGGCCAAGCTGGTCGACAACGACATGGGTGCCGGCGCGGACCTGGGCGAGGCTCTCGGGCGTCAATGAGACGGTTGCCGTCGGGCGCGCCACGTTTCGCGCTGAATCCCGGTCCGCCTTCTTTGATGACTTGTCCTTGCTGGAACTGTCATCACTTGTGTCGTCGCCATCATCGTCGCCGTTACCGGAACTGTTGTCGTCGCTGCTGTCATTGTCACCTGACGAATCGGTGCCGGAATCATCGCTGCCGCTATGGTCTCCGCCGCTATCGCTATCGCTGTCGCCAGAGCCGCTCCCGGAAGAGCCGTCGTTGCCATCACCAGAGCTGTCGGACCCGCCATCGTCGGAACCGTTCTTAGCCAAAGCAGATGAATCCAGCAGGAAAGCCGTGCTGAGCGTAACGGTTGTCACGCCGAGCATAAGAGCCAAAAGGTGGTGCCGAAGCATTGATTGCATTGTCGTGTCTCCTTCAAAGTTGCGGCATTTCATTTGCCGTTGAAAGAATTCTGACATGCACGCGCTGACGGCCCGCTGACGTTGATTGTCAGCGGGCCGTCAGAATTCGAAACAGATTGTAAAGGCAAGCGTTACTTGGGTGCCAAGACCATCATCATCTGGCGGCCTTCGAGCTTGGGTTCGGCCTCGACCTTGGCAATTGCCGCAGTCTCCAGCTTCACCTTGTCCAGGAGTCGCATTCCAAGTTCCTGATGCGCCATTTCGCGGCCGCGGAAGCGCAGGGTGATCTTCACCTTGTCGCCTTCCTCAAAGAACCGGTTCACGGCCCGCATTTTCACGTCATAATCATGGTCATCAATGCCCGGACGCATCTTGATTTCCTTGATTTCAACGATCTTCTGCTTTTTGCGCGCTTCTGCGGCCTTCTTCTGCGTCTGGTATTTCAGACGGCCAAGATCAATGATCTTGCAGACAGGCGGTTCGGCGTTGGGAACGATCTCAACCAAATCCAGGCCGGCTTCTTCAGCCATTGCCAAGGCATCGAAGGTGTTGACCACACCCACATTCTTGCCTTCGGCATCAATCAACTGGATTTTGGGAACGCGGATATCGCGGTTTGATTTCGGGCCATCCTTGACGGCGGCAGGCGGTGCTCTGAAGGGACGACGAATGGGCGTGAACTCCTGATATTATTGATGGCCGCAATGTGCGCGGGAAGTGGCTCATGTCAAGACCTGATACGTCTCGCACAGCCATTTCAGGCCACGATTGCCAAATTGTGGCCTTTGCAAGCGCCGTTGGCCATGGCAAGACCGGCAGATCAACCAGTATCCGGACAGCGCATGGTCAGCCATCACGACGTCTTGGGCGAGACGCTCGCCTACCTGAAACGCGACGGCACCGGCTGCGGCGTTGTTTGGCTGGGCGGTTGGCGTTCGGACATGCATGGTTCAAAAGCCGACTACCTGGATGGCGTGGCTGCCGCTCACGGATTTCCATTTCTGCGCTTCGACTATTCCGGCGATGGGCTGTCGTCCGGTCATTGGCGTGACGGCACGATCTCGAAATGGGTGGCGCAGACGCTTGCAATGTTTCACCACGCTGCGCCTGAGGCGTGCATCCTTGTCGGCTCATCGATGGGTGCCTGGATTGCCTTGCGTCTGTTGGCTGAACTGCAAAAGGCGGGCGACGGTCACCGAATCAAGGGCATGATTCTGATCGCTCCTGCACCCGATTTCACAATGGACCTGATCGAACCGATAATGACTGAGACGGAGCGGAACGAGTTGGCCACAAAGGGTTGGTTTGAAGAAAAGTCGGATTATCTGCCCGAGCCCAATCGCTGGTCGAAAGATTTTCTGGATGACGGTCGAGAAAATCGTGTGCTTTCCGGCATGATTGATACGCATTGTCCGGTCCACATTTTGCAGGGTCAGATGGATGACGACGTTCCCTTTGGTCATGCTTTGAAACTCGTTACCCATTTGCCTGCCGACTGTGTCACGCTGACGCTGATCCGCGATGGCGACCATCGTCTGTCCCGGCCACAAGATCTGGCGCTCTTGGAAAAGGCTGTTGCCGACATGCTCCATATTGCGACGGCCAACTGAGATGCGCGCGTCCGTCATCGCTTCCGCTCTTGTCGCGGCCATCGTTGGCTTTGGGGGCACGATTGCGCTCGTCGTGTCGGCTGCGGTTGCGGTCGGTGCAAGCGCGGAGCAAATCGCCTCATGGGTCACCACCATCTGCCTTGCGATGGTCGCCGAAACTGCGATTCTGTCATGGCGCCACAGGATGCCGATTGTTACGGCATGGTCCACCCCCGGTGCAGCACTGATTGCGGCAACTTCAGGCTTTGACATTCATGCTGCGGTTGGCGCGTTCATTTTGACGGCGCTCGCCCTGATTGCCACGGGTCTGTTCTCGCCGTTGATGAAACTTGTCTCGCGCATCCCGGTCTCGGTGTCCTCAGGGATGTTGGCCGGTATACTCTCCAGTTTCGTCATTGCCGCTGCAAGAGCGGCAGGGGCGGACCCGATGCTCGTCCTGCCACTTGTCGCGGCATTCTTTCTGTTGCGTCTATGGAACCCGGCACTTGCTGTCCTTGGGGTGTTAATAGGCGGCATCGCGCTGGCGGCATTCCTCGGCTTGTCGCAATCGGCTCCCGCCTTTACTGTGACAATTCCTGTCTGGATCGCGCCGGACTTCACATTCGGCGCGGCGCTGGGTCTGGCATTGCCACTCTACCTGGTCACAATGGCGAGCCAAAATCTGGCCGGTCTCGCAGTCCTGCGTGCAGCTGATTACCATCCGGCCGCAGGAGAATTGATCTCTGTCACCGGGTTTTTCTCGCTTCTGTCCGCACCCTTCGGCGGCCACACCACCAACCTTGCTGCCATCTCTGCCGCCATTTGCACCGGTGCTGATGCGCATCCCGATCACGAACAGCGGTGGCTGACAGGGCCGGTTTATGCGCTGTGCTATCTGGTGCTGGCGCTCGGCGGTGGTTACTTCGTCTCGGTGCTGGCGGACCTGCCGAAAGGCCTGATCGCGCTTGTCGCGGGCCTTGCGCTGATGGCCCCGCTCGCGAACGCGATGACCATCGCCCTGTCCAAAGAAAGCGACCGCACCGCCGCCATCGCCGCCTTCGCGACGACAGCTTCAGGACTTGCATTCTTCGGCATTGGCTCTGCTTTCTGGGGCCTTGTGATCGGCGTTGCCATTCTCGGCCTTGATGGACTGAAAAGACACCGGTTCAAGGGGTGAGCCGGTATTTTTCGACAGTTCTTGAATCGGCGGTTTTCCATTCCCATGTCGTATTGAGCGGCAGGTTTTCTGCCGGAACGACCGAGTACCAACGGATGAACCGTATTGGGCGAGGGTCACCTGCATGAGGATTTATGCACATGAACACGTCCACAATGCTCCGTCCGGCCTGGACCCCGGCAACAGTTGCCCTGACTGTCGGCGGCTTCATGGTTTTCTGGCCGCTGGGCCTTGCCATGCTTGCCTACATCATCTTCGGCGACCGCTTTGACGGCTTCAAGCGCGAGGCCAATGCCACAGTTGATGGTATGTTCCGTGGCTGGGGCCGCGGTCCGCGCGGCTACAGCGCCACTGGCAACGTTGCGTTTGACGACTGGCGGGACAAAGAAATCGAACGCTTGAACGAAGAGCGACGCAAGCTCGATGACTTGCGCGCTGACTTTGAAGAGGAACTGCGCGAACTGCGCCGCGCCAAGGACCAGGAAGACTTCGACCGCTTCATGGCCAAGCGTAACGCATCGCGCGAAACCGGCGTCGCCAAGCGCGGCAAGTCGGTTCCTGACACCAGGATCGACTGATCAACCCTCCAGTTGAAAAACCAGACGCCGACCTGAAAAGGTCGGCGTTTTCATTTTCGACAAGATTCCGCGAATCGCCTAGGATTGTGAGATGGTCTTCGGCTTTCTCCGCACTGCATTGAAAAAAGAACCGCTGAAAAGCTTCGAGCGCGAGCACGAGGTGGCCGGTCGGTCGCTGACGTTGCGTGTCACCGAAAGCGCCCGCGCTTCTCGGTTGACACTGCGCATTGAAACCGGCGGCCGCGCGTTGAAAATGACCGTGCCGCCCGGCATGCCGTCGCGCGAGGTCGAAAGTTTCCTGTTCCGCCATCAGGGCTGGCTGGAGGCCAAGCTTGCCAAATACCCTGACAAGCCGAAACTGCGCCCCGGCGTCAAACTGCCGGTGCGCGGGCTTGCGCACCTCATTTTGCATGAACCGGCCAAGCGCGGCTCTGTCGAACAGGCGTCGGACGAAGACGGCCCGTATCTGATGGTCCAAGGCGACCGCGCTCATCTTGGCCGCAGGCTGCAGGATTTCCTCAAGAAAGAAGCCAAGCGCGACATTGAGACGATGGCGCTACAAATGGCGCTCAAATGCGGCAAAAAGGTCAAGTCCATCCGCTTCAAGGACACCAAAAGCCGCTGGGGCTCCTGCACCTCGGACGGCAACCTCGCCTTCTCCTGGCGCATCATGATGGCCCCAAGGCCCGTCATCGCCTATCTCGTCGCCCACGAAGTCGCGCATTTGACCGAAATGAACCATGGCCCGAAATTCTGGAAACTGTGCAAACAGCTGTCCATCGGGGCCGGGATTGACATGGACAAGGCCAAGGCATGGCTCAAGCGGAATGGGGCGGCGCTGCAGGCGATTGAGTTCTAATTTGCTCGACTCTTGGACACCTGTGGCCTATCTCCCATGCCATGAAACCAGCCATCAAAATCTGCGGACTTTCACGCTCGGAAACCGTTCGAACTGCGCTCGAAAACCGCGCGGATATGATAGGGTTCATCTTCTTTGCCAATAGCCCGCGCAATGTGGAAGTCGAACAGGCGGCTGCCTTGCGCCAACTTGCAAGTGGCAAATCTGAGGCGGTCGCCGTGACTGTCGATGCCGATGATGTGTTTCTTGATGCTATCGTTAACGGCATAAAACCCGATTGGCTGCAACTGCACGGCCACGAAA
This sequence comes from Phyllobacteriaceae bacterium, assembly GCA_031422915.1. Lineage (GTDB taxonomy): Bacteria > Pseudomonadota > Alphaproteobacteria > Rhizobiales > Rhizobiaceae > JANMEX01. Next base: position 13,709 of record JANPEK010000087.1, read on the forward strand.
CGCCGGAGCGGGTGGCCGAGGTAAAGGCCCGCTACGGCCTGCCGGTCATGAAAGCGATTTCCATCCGCGACGCTGCTGACCTTGATGCGATCGCATCCTTCGTTGGCATCGCTGACAGGTTCTTGTTGGACGCCAAAGCGCCCGAGGGCTCGCAGCTTCCGGGCGGCAATGGCGTTTCGTTTGACTGGCGGCTTCTTGCCGCGCTTGACCCCGGATTCAATTACATGCTTTCCGGTGGGTTGAATGCAGGCAATGTTCGCGAGGCGTTGGCGATCACCAATGCGCCGGGCCTGGATGTTTCCTCAGGGGTGGAAAGCGCGCCTGGCGTCAAGGATATCCGACTGATCAATGAATTTTTTGCCGCAGTGAAATATGCGCGGCTAGGAGCGACACAGTGAACAAGCCCGCAGAACCCAATTCCTTCCGCACCGGTCCGGACGAACAGGGCATGTTCGGCATTTTTGGCGGCCGGTTTGTCGCCGAAACATTGATGCCGCTGATCCTTCAATTGCAGCAGGCCTACACTGATGCCAAGGCCGATCCGGCGTTCAAGGCCGAACTGGAGCATCTCAATACCCACTACACAGGCCGTCCCTCGCCGCTGTATTTCGCCGAGAGGCTTACGCAACACCTCGGCGGCGCGAAGGTTTACTTCAAGCGCGATGAACTCAACCACACCGGTTCGCACAAGATCAACAATTGCCTCGGCCAGATCCTCCTCGCGAAGCGCATGGGCAAGACCCGCATCATCGCCGAAACCGGCGCTGGCCAGCACGGCGTTGCTTCCGCCACAGTTGCCGCGCGTTTCGGTTTGCCATGCCATGTCTACATGGGCGCGACCGACGTCGAGCGGCAGGCACCCAACGTGTTCCGCATGAAACTGCTCGGCGCGGAAATCACGCCGGTGACTGCCGGTCACGGCACGCTGAAGGACGCGATGAACGAAGCGCTGCGCGATTGGGTCACCAACGTCGAAGACACCTATTACATGATCGGCACGGCAGCCGGTCCGCACCCCTATCCGGGGATGGTGCGCGACTTCCAGTCGGTGATCGGCCGCGAAACGCGCGAGCAGATCATGCTTGCAGAGGGCCGCCTGCCGGACATGCTGGTCGCCGCCGTCGGCGGCGGATCGAACGCCATTGGCCTGTTCCACCCGTTCCTTGATGACAAGTCCGTGCGCATCGTCGGCGTCGAAGCCGGCGGCAAAGGTCTTGAAGGCGAAGAGCACTGCGCGTCACTGACCGCCGGTTCCCCCGGAGTCCTCCACGGCAACCGCACCTATTTGTTGCAGGATGGCGACGGCCAGATCAAGGAAGGCCATTCCATCTCCGCCGGTCTTGATTATCCCGGAATCGGGCCGGAACATTCCTGGCTGAAGGACACCGGACGCTGCGAATACGTCCCGATCATGGATACCGAAGCGCTCGAAGCCTTCCAGCTCCTCACCCGTCTCGAAGGCATCATCCCGGCGCTGGAGCCCGCCCACGCGCTCGCCGAAGTCATCAAGCGCGCGCCGAAAATGGACAAGGATGAGATTATTGTGATGAATCTGTGTGGAAGAGGCGACAAGGATATTTTCACGGTGGGGAAGATTTTGGGGATGGGGCTTTAGGCTTTGGCGGACAATCCTACACCACCTGCTGGTTCGCTGGTGTCGTTCAAAGACATCCTTGGCGTTGGCCAAGCAGTAAACTCATTTGTTGGCGCAATTGAGAAAGGTGTGGGCACCCTTTGGCGCCCCAACCAGATGCAGCGAGAAGGCAAGGCTCAGAGGGACGAAGCTGAGGAATGGCTAAAGCTGGCAAAAAAGTTTGAGCTTTCTCATAGCTCTATTGAAACATCCATTTCTGAACGCGGATTCACAAGGCTGTTGATGGATGGAGCAAGACATCAAGCGAATCGCGAGGCAATCGCTGAAGTGGCTGTCGAAGAATACAAATTGTTGGAGGATCATCCGGAAATAGAGTCCGATCAACCCGTTACTGATGACTGGCTTGAACAATTTTGGCTGATCTGCGAGCGCACTTCTGACAAGGACATGCAGACACTATTTGCTCGAGTATTAGCAACCGCAGTAAAGCGTAGTCGCCCATATTCTCCGAGATTGCTATCTTTTCTTCAAATGATGGACAGGGCTGAAATGGACGCAATTGTTCATATTGCTCCATTTGTATTCTCACACATCGGTATTGATAATGTTTTTGAAAGTGTTTTAATAAGCTCTTGGGGCAAAAAAGAAAAGATTTATAGTGACAAGTTATTTGAATTTATAGGTAATACGAGAAGTGATATTTTGTCTCCACTTAGTATATTCGACTCAAGTGGTTGGGCGCACTCGTTGTTTTTGACAGACAAAACTCATAAGCTAACGTTAAAATTTAATGGCTTGAGCATAATTGCAAAAGCAAATGGTGAACTCACTGATGCATATAGGGAGAAAAACTACTGGATTATTGGGAGCGGTCAAAAAGTTACCTCGCTGGGAGCCCAACTATTTAGCCTATGCGCCCCATCGCCGAAAACATTCAACTATGCCGAGCTATTGGTCCTTCAATTAAAGTCTATGGGTTTTGATATTGAACAAGTCACGACGACAAGTGACTTCAGTTGACGGCTTGATGCTGTCAAGGCCAGCGGATCTCGCCATCAGACCTATTTGCCGAAATTTCTAATCTAAACAGCTGCCTTGCGTCCATAACACGCTGTGTTACACTGCAACGCATCCCAAACAGGAGGCCTCGCACATGCCATCCGTCACGTTTTCCATGCGCATGGATACCGATGTCAAACGCCGCTTGGAGGAAACAGCCCGCCTGCGTGAACGCTCGGCTGCTTTCGTAGTGAACGAAGCTATTGAGAATTTCTTCGAACGTCAGGATGCCCTGCAGCAGGCTATCCGAGACGCAATCGACGATGACGACGGAACCCGGTATTCAGAAGAAGTGATCACGAAATGGATGGATCGCTGGGCCGATGGTCACGATGATCCGTTTCCGGAGCCCGATATTTTTGAGAAGATTGAAAAGCCGGCCAAATCGGCATGAAGGTCACATTTCATCGGCATGCCAAGCACGATTTGCGGTGGTTCGCTTTCTATTATTCCGAGAAATTTCCGGAGGGTACAAGGCCTGCCGAACAAAACTTGCGAGCCGCACTCAATCTGCTGAAGCGCAACCCGAGGGCCGGTCGTCCCGTCGAACACACATCGGCCCGTCTGATGCCGGTTCTTCGAACGCCATTTGTGCTGGTCTACCTCGTCAAGGGTGACACTATCGACATCCTTCGTGTATGGGATGCGCGTGCAAACCCTGAAAACATGATCGAGACCTGAATTCTCATGACCACCCGTATCGACACAAAATTCGCCGCCCTGCGCGCTGCAAACCGTCCCGGCCTTGTGACCTACTTCATGGGTGGCGATCCGGATTATGATACGGCGCTTGCGATCATGAAGTCACTGCCGGATGCTGGTTCCGATGTGATCGAACTCGGCATGCCGTTTTCTGACCCGATGGCCGATGGTCCTGCCATTCAGGCGGCTGGCCTCAGGGCGCTCAAAGGCGGGCAGACGCTGAAGAAGACGTTGCAGATGGCCAAGGATTTCCGGCAGGGCGACAATGAAACGCCGATTGTGTTGATGGGTTACTACAATCCGATTTACATTTATGGCGTCGAAAAGTTCCTTGTGGATGCCAAGGCGTCGGGCATTGATGGTTTGATTGTTGTCGATCTGCCGCCAGAGATGGATGAGGAACTGTGCATTCCGGCCTTGAGAGCTGGCCTGAATTTCATACGCCTCGCCACCCCGACAACCGACGACAAACGCTTGCCGACCGTGCTGGAAAACACGTCCGGCTTTGTCTATTATGTCTCGATGACCGGCATCACCGGCTCGGCTTTGACTGACACGACCAAGGTTGCGCAGGCGGTCAAGCGTATCAAGTCGCATACGGATCTGCCCATTGCCGTCGGCTTCGGCGTCAAGACTGCTGAGCAGGCAAAGGTGATC
>JANPEK010000088.1:0-38893 GCA_031422915.1 Phyllobacteriaceae bacterium
TGGAGAATTTTGGCAACCGGATTCCGCAGGTGCAGTTTGAGGTGATCAGGACGCTTGGCGGGATTGAAAAGGATGTCCGGGCGATCACGATCATTCCAGGTTCGACAGAATTTGGCCTGTCGCCATTGCCGGTTATCCAGAGCGTGCGGGCAGGTGAGACGGTGATTGCCAACCTGCATACGTTGAGCGCTGGTTCAGACTGGGCGGCATCGCTGGACGAGTTGCAGGCGCTTTGCCCCAACCTTCAAAGCGTGGCGCTGGTGGTGGCCTGGTTTGGCAATGATCTGCGCGCGGGCAACTGCCAGATCAGGCCGGGGGTCACGGAGGCCGTCGGGCTGCAGGGCGACGCCTGGCGCGTCAGCGCGACAACGCGGGCTGCGGCACATGTTGTGTCAAACCATGGCGGCAAACGGGCCTATGGTGGCACACCGGACGATGCGTCGGTCATTGCAGCGATCCGCGATTTGACCGCACGTGGATTGAAAGTCACGCTCTATCCGTTTGTTCTAATGGACATTCCGGCAGGCAATGCATTGCCCTCGCCGTATGGTGGATTGAGCCAGTCAGCCTATCCGTGGCGCGGTGACATCACGTGTACGCCAGCACCGGGACTTGGCGGAACGGTGGACGCGACGGCCACAGCGGCAACGCAGGTGGCTGCATTTTCAGGTTCCGCGCTGCCTTCGCATTTTGGCAACAGCGGCGACGTTGTGACATGGGCTGGCGAGGCCGACTGGGGCTACCGGCGGCTAATTCTGCATTACGCCAAGCTTGCTTCCATTGCGGGAGGCGTTGATGCGTTTCTGATTGGGTCCGAATTCAAGGCGCTGACGAGGGTGCGCTCGGCTGTTTTGGCCTATCCCTTTGTCTCTGCTTTGCAAACGCTGGCGGCGGATGTGCGCGCGATGCTGGGTGCGTCGGTCAAGCTGACCTATGCAGCGGACTGGAGCGAGTATGGGGCGTACACGCCGCCGGGCACCAACAATCTCGATTTCCATCTTGATCCGCTGTGGGCGCACCCGGCAATCGATGCCGTTGGCATCGATAATTACATGCCGCTGTCTGACTGGCGCGACAGCCATGCAGACGGGAGCAATCCGGATGGGGCGGGGTCTTCAGTTGACAAGGCTGCGCTGAAGGCTGCGATTGATGGCGGAGAGGGATATGACTGGTATTACACTAGCGATGCGGCTCGGACAGCAGGGACACGCACGCCAATCAGCGACGGTCTGGCAGGCAAGCACTGGGTCTACCGCGCTAAGGATTTGAAAGGCTGGTGGCTGAACCAGCATTATCCGAGGGTGGGCGGCGTTGAGTCGCCGACCCCGACGGCGTGGGTGCCGCAGTCGAAGCCGATCTGGTTCACGGAGCTTGGCTGCCCTGCGGTGGACAAAGCGGCCAACCAGCCGAATGTGTTTCCGGACCCCAAGTCTGCGGCCGCGGCACTGCCGTGGTTTTCCAATGGCGCCCGGGACGATCTGGCGCAGAACCGGTTTTTGAGTGCTCACCTTGAGCACTGGGCTGGCATAGCGGCAAACCCGTTGTCTTCCAGCTTTGGCGCGCCGATGATGGACCGGGGCAACTGCTATCTTTGGGCATGGGACGCGCGGCCTTACCCGGCTTTTCCCGTGCAGGGTGACGTCTGGGGCGACGGCGCAAATTGGCTCACCGGCCATTGGCTCAATGGCCGCCTGTCGGGGGTGACGCTGGAAGGTCTGGTTCAATCCATTCTCGAAGAGCATGGCGTAACCGATTCTGATTGCTTGCAATTGGACGGATTTGTCTCTGGCTTGGTGCTGAACGGTCAAACGACTGCGCGCGAAGCGCTGGACCAATTGCTCAGCGTCATGCGGGTCGATGTTTGCGAACAGGGCGGCAAACTGACATTCCGGTCTCAGAGTCGTGCACTCCCCGTGGCGAGGCAGATTGCCGACATTGCATTTGACAAGAATGACCGGCTGAAGACCGAGACGCTGTTGCAGCATGGCGATGTGGCAGGCGAGATGACGCTGCTGTTCCGCGATGAATTGCGCGACCACCAGCAAACGAGCGTGCAGTCGAACATCGCCATCGCCAATCTGAACGCAGCGAACATTGAACTGCCCGCATCACTCGACGCCGGCATGGCGCTTGCGCAATTGCGGCAACTGCACCGGGACATGGTGGCGCAGCGCACCTCTGTGTCATTCCAGACCGGATGGAATGAGGCGGCGTTGACGGCGGGCGATCTGATCGCATTGCCGGACAGCGCAGCGATCTATCGCATTCGCAAGCTGTCGGACGGGGCGCACCGGGAAATCGAGGCTGAGCTTGTGGTGAGCGGTGGCCGGCCCGCAGCGCGGTCGGTTTTGCCGGATCGTTTGCCGGACAGCGCGGGTGCCTTGGGGCCGCCTTGGTTTGCATTTCTCGATCTGCCGAAATTTGGCGCAGACGATGGCGCGGGCCTCAGGGCGGCGGCATGGTCAAAACCCTGGTCGCCAGTCGTTGCCTACGCATCACCGACGACTAGCGGTTATGTGCTTCGCTCGACGCTGGGCGAACAGGCGATTGCCGGAAACCTGACAGGCGCGCTTGTGACTGGAAGGATGGGGCGCTGGGAGCGGTCGCAGTCGGTTGATGTGACGCTGTTTTCCGGCGCCGTATCCGCCGCGAGCGAAGCGCTGGTACTCGGTGGTGCGAACGCGGCTGCGGTGGAATCGGCGAACGGGCAGTGGGAAGTATTGCAGTTTTCGGGCGCGCAGGAAATTGCGGCGGGTGTATGGCGATTGACCGGGCTGCTGCGCGGGCAGCTTGGAACCAACGACTCGGCAAGCGCCGGGGCAAATTCCGGGGCGGAATTTGTGCTGCTGGACAGCGCGGTGGTGTCGGCAGGTTTGACGACTGCCGAATCCGAACTGGCGCTGAACTGGAAGCTCGGCCCGGCAGGCAAGGATTTCACCGACCGGTACTTTGCAACGACCACGGCGGGACCGGCAAACCGGGCAAAGCGGAGTTTTTCACCTGCGCATCTGGCATGCACGGATCAAGCCGATGGCAGCAAGCGTGTTGATTGGATCCGGCGTGGATCATTGGATGGCGATGGCTGGGATGCGGCGGAGATACCGCTGCCGGAAGGGGTGGAAGCCTACCAGATCCGGGTTCTCGGCCCTCTCGGCCTGTTGAAACGCACGCTGACCGTGAACGCCGCGCCGTGGCTCTACTCGCCGACACAAATGCAGGCCGATTTTGGCGCGGGAACAACGACGGCGACAATCGAGGTTTCACAAATTGGCGCGGACGGCATGCCGGGAATCGCGGCGTCAGTTGACATAACAATTCAGATTTGATGGAAAGAATCGAACATGACCACCACCAAACCATGGTATCTGTCCAAGACTATATGGGCCTCATTGGTGACCGTTATGATATCGGTTGGCAGTCTCTTGGGACTGCCAGAGGGAATGGTGGACAAGGAAGGTCTTGCTGACGCAATCATGCAGGTGATCACTGCGGTGACGGGACTGGTCGCGATATTTGGACGGCTGACGGCGGCGGAGAAAATCCAATGACCTGATCAATTGTTCATTTGCCGTTCAGTCTGCTTGGACTAAAAGGGCGTCATGAACAAGAACCTGATCCTTTCGCTGACCTTCGCCCTTGGGCTTGCAACCGGCCCGGCAGCCTTTGCCGCGCCGCTTTTGGGCGGCAACCTGGCTGTTGACGCCGGACAGTTGGCTTTGAGCGTCGAATCGGACTGCTATGCCGTGGGTGAAGACAAGGCAGCGGAACTCGGCGGGACGCTGGCAAGGGCAAAGCCCGATGTCGAGGGCGAAGCGCCGGTCTGCCGTTTGGTGATTGTCGTGCCGGGCAATGACGGCGAGCGTCCGAAGCGTGTCGAAGTGGTCGTACCGCAGTAATTTCAACAAGATGCAACGGCGGTTTGATTCTCGTCATTACACCTGTATTCTGGTTGACAGTGCACCAACTGCTTGAGGGATAGGGATGAGGCTTCTGGTCGTCGAGGATGACAAGGAACTGAACCGGCAGCTGTGTCAGGCGCTGGAAGGCCAAGGCTATGTGGTCGACAAGGCGTTTGATGGAGAGGAAGGACACTTTCTCGGTGACACGGAGCCTTATGACGCGGTCATTCTCGATATAGGCCTGCCGCAAATGGACGGAATTTCGGTGCTGGAGCGCTGGCGCGAGGACGGGCGGAAAATGCCGGTGCTGATGTTGACGGCGCGTGACCGCTGGAGCGACAAGGTCGCAGGCATTGACGCCGGCGCCGATGATTATGTCACCAAGCCTTTCCACGTGGAAGAAGTGCTGGCACGGGTGCGCGCGCTGATCCGCCGCGCCGCCGGACATGCTTCGTCCGAGATCACATGCGGCGAGCTTAAGCTCGATACGCGCACCTCCAAAGCTACAATAAACAGCTCGCAGCTCAAGCTGACATCGCTCGAGTTCCGGCTGCTGGCCTATCTCATGCACCACATGGGCGAGGTGGTGTCGCGGACCGAGCTGGTCGAACATTTGTATGATCAGGATTTTGACCGCGACTCTAATACCATCGAGGTGTTTGTGGGCCGCCTGCGCAAGAAAATGGGCGTCGACATGATCGAGACAATCCGCGGCATGGGCTACCGGATGTCTGAGCCGGGGAGCGCGCCGGTTTGAGTGCGACGGGTCTGCACACGACGCATAAAGGTTGAATGATGCTTGGTCGGGTGTTGCCGAACTCGCTGACGCTTCGCGCGATTTTCTTCTCAACGATCTGGGCGGCGATCTCGCTGGTTGCCATTGCGAGCGTGATCACCGCGCTTTACCGCAGTGCCGCTGAGAAAAGTTTTGCCAACATTTTGTCCGCGCAGCTGTTCAACCTGATTGCAGCAACAGACATTGACGATACCGGGAAGCTGAACGGAGCGCCGGATTTGGGCGACATTCGCTATCAGCAGCCGAACTCCGGGTGGTATTGGTCGGTAGAACCTGTGACATCAAAAGTGTCCGGCGGGTTGAAGTCATTGTCTCTGGATGGCGCTGACATTGCCGCGCCCGGCGTGGGCGTTGTGCCGTTTACCACTGATTTCCGGCGAAACTATCTTGCAGGCGGTCTCGATGGCGAGACGCTGAACGTCTACGAGACGGAAGTGTCGCTCGGCACGGAAGACCAAGTCGCGCGGTTTCGCGTGATGGGCAACAACAATGAATTTGAAGCCGAGATCAGCGAATTCTCCAAATCGCTTTACTTATATCTGACCCTGTTTGGGCTCGGCTCAATCGCTGTCAATGCAATTGCAATTCTGGCCGGTCTGCGTCCGCTGAAGCGCGCCCGTGAAGCGCTTGCCGCTGTGCGCGAGGGCAAGTCACACCGGTTGGATGGCGAGTTTCCACAGGAAATTGAACCGCTGGCCAATGAGATGAATGCGCTGATCGACAACAACCGGCGCATTGTCGAACGCTCTCGCACGCAAGTCGGCAACCTCGCGCACTCACTCAAGACGCCGCTCTCGGTGATCATCAACGAGGGCCGGGAAGTTGGCGGACGGCCGGGCAAACTTGTCGGCGAACAGGCGCAAGCCATGCAGACGCAAATCCAGCATTATCTGCAACGCGCTCGCGTCGCAGCGCAGCGCGGCAGCGTTGTGTTCCGCGCACCGGTTTTACCGGTTATCGAGCGAATGCTGCGGGTGATGCGCAAACTGAACACTGAAAAGGTGTTTGGTTTTGATGGTCACGCGGGCGAAGTCATGTTTGCTGGCGAGTCGGAGGATTTTGAGGAGATACTGGGCAATCTTCTCGAAAATGCCGCGAAGTGGGGCAATAAGCGGATCCAGATTGCTATCGCGGCTTCAGGTTCTGCATTCACTGTGACAATATCAGATGATGGTCCTGGATTGGGCGATAACCAGATAGGCGAAGCGCTGAAGCGGGGCAAGCGGCTTGACGAGACAAAGCCCGGAACGGGGCTTGGCCTTGCCATTGTGGCCGATACAGTGCGCGAATATGGCGGCGAGTTGAAGCTTGGCCGCAGCGATCTTGGCGGATTGGATGTCAGCTTCACGCTGCCAAGGGCGATTTGATGATGGGGAATATCATGTCCAATTGTTTCAATCTGATTATGCCGGTAGGAACACGCATGACAACTCAAACTGATTTTCCGGAAATCTCATGAGAGCCAAGATTGCACTGATCGTGTTGCCGCTGTTTCTTGCAGGTTGCCAGACCACTTTGCTTGGCAACAGGATCACGCCGCAAGTGAATTCCGGCGGGGCGGGCGCAGTCTTGAACGCCGGCATAACTGGCGGCGGTCTGGTGGGCGGGCCATTTGGAACCAAGCTTGAGCGGGGCGACCGGACAGTGGCTTTCGAGGCAGAGTATAAGGCGCTCGAGTACAGCAAGGGCGGTGAATTGGTCAATTGGACTGGCAAGACCGGCAGTGTTTCCGGAAAGGTCGTCGCTGCGCAGCCATATCGCGTGGGATCACAGGATTGCCGCCAATACAGCCACGAACTTGACCAGTCCGGCATTGTGACAAACGCGCGGGGCACGGCTTGCCGCAACGCTGACGGGACATGGTCGTTGCTGGAGTAAGCGCGACCAATTGACAGGCATGATGTCTGACAGTCTGCATTGCCGCTGAAACGGAAAGCCACTATCTACCGACTATGATGTTTCCGGTCGTTTGCGCGCTGCTGACCTTTGCCGCTGTTTTGGCTGTGCTGCTGCCATACATGCGTGGTCAGTCCGCATCGGCAGCAGTGGCGCTTGCGCCGGATGCAAACGACCTTGAAGTCTATAAGGATCAGCTGCGCGAAATCGTCGATGATGAAAAACGAGGCATTATCGGCATGGATGACGCCAATTCGGCACGCACTGAGGTTTCGCGACGCATTCTCAAGTTGGGTCTGATTGATACGCCAACTGTTGCGGCAGACGGGTCGCGGAACGGCAAAAAATTGGCCATCATGGCGGCGCTGCTTGTACCGGTGGCAGCTTGGGGTATTTACGGTTTCACCGGATCGCCAGCACTCCCCGATCAGCCATTCCTCACGCGGCTTGAAACGCCGTCAGGACAGGCATCAATTGATGTTCTCATTGCCAAGACCGAACAGCACCTTGATGCCAACCCCAACGATGGCAAAGGGTGGGAAGTGATTGCGCCGATCTATCTGCGCACGGGGCAATTTGATAAGGCGGCTGCGGCATTCCGGAAATCAGCGGAGATAAACGGGACCAGTGTAAAAAGCGAAATCGGTTTGGGTGAGGCGCTGGCGGGGCTGAATGGAGGCCTGATAGGCGCTGATGCTCTAACGGCTTTCACGCGCGCCAGCGCCTTGGCACCAAGCGACCCGCAGCCAAAAATATATCTGGCCACAGCATTGGCGCAGCAAGGCAAGTTTGCCGACGCAAAGGCAGCTTTTTCAGAGATATTGGTTTCAGCGCCGCAAAATGCGCCGTGGCGGGGTATTGTGGAACGCTCAATTGCCCAGCTTGATAGTGCTGAGGCGGTGTCGGCTGACAAAACTGTGTCAGGGCCGACTCAGGCTGACGTTGCGAAAGCCGCCGGCATGTCTGACACTGACCGCTCGGCGATGATTGAAGGCATGGTTGCCGGTCTTGACGCCAAGATGGTAGCCAATCCTGCAGACAAGGAGGGCTGGCTGCGTCTCATCCGTTCATACGCCATGCTCAAGAAGCCGGATGATGCGGCGGCCGCAGTGCTGCGTGCGCGGGTGGGTCTGGCGGGAAATGATGGTGCTTTGGCACAGATCAACGCGCTGGCCAAGGAACTGGACTTGGAGAGACCATGACTAGAAAGCAAAAACGGCTGGCCGTGATTGGCGGTGGCCTGTCCATTCTCGCTGCAGCGGCAGCACTTGTCCTGTTCGCATTGCGGCAGGAGATTGTATTTTTCCGAACACCCTCGGACTTGACTGATTTGCCGGTTGCAGCAGGGCAACGGCTTCGGCTCGGTGGCTTGGTGGAAAAGGGATCGGTGGAGCGCGGGCAAGGGACGAGCGTGTTTTTTGTGGTGACGGACACAATCAAAACGGTCAAAGTAAGCTACACCGGTATTCTACCGGATCTGTTCCGGGAGGAGCAGGGTGTCGTCGCCGAGGGAGCCATGGCCGCTGACGGTTCGTTTGTTGCCGACACGGTTTTGGCGAAGCACGACGAGAATTACATGCCGAAGGAAGTGGCGGACAGTTTGAAAGAAAAAGGCGTTTGGCAGGGCAAATGATGTGGCGATATTCGGTGTTCGCATAATGGAGACCAAGCGTGATCGTTGAATTCGGTCATTTTGCCCTTGTTCTGGCGTTGGCACTTTCCGCCGCACAGGTGATCCTTGGCTTTGCTGCCGCTCGCGTTGCTGACGTCCGCATGTTTCAAGCGACCGGCAATGTCACACTAACCGTGTTCACATGCGTGGCGTTGGCTTTCGCATCACTGATGCACGCCCATTTCAGTTCAGATTTTTCAGTTATCAACGTGTTTGAAAACTCGCACACGAAGATTCCCTTGATTTTCAAAGTGTCAGGTGTGTGGGGTAACCATGAAGGCTCAATGCTGCTGTGGGCGCTTATCCTAACATTGTTCAGTGCCTTGGTTGCTGTATTTGGCGCAAATCTTCCTGACCGTTTGAAGTCAAATGTGCTCGCCGTGCAGGGCCTTATCGCCAGCGCGTTCTTGCTGTTCATACTGGCAACCTCTAACCCGTTTGCACGCCTGCCAAATGCGCCGATAGAGGGACGTGACCTAAATCCCGTGCTGCAGGATTTCGGTTTGGCGATCCATCCGCCCCTGCTTTATCTCGGCTACGTCGGGTTTTCCGTGGCGTTTTCTTTCGCTGTGGCGGCACTTATTGACGGCAGGATCGATGCCGCTTGGGCGCGATGGGTGCGACCGTGGACGCTGGCGGCCTGGATGTTCTTGACCGCCGGCATCGCGATGGGGTCGTATTGGGCCTACTATGAACTTGGCTGGGGTGGCTGGTGGTTCTGGGATCCCGTCGAGAACGCTTCGTTCATGCCGTGGCTTACCGGGACTGCGCTTTTGCATTCGGCAGTCGTGATGGAAAAACGCGGCGCGCTGAAAATATGGACATTGCTGCTGGCAATCATCACATTCTCCTTTTCGCTGCTTGGCACATTTCTGGTGCGCTCCGGAGTTCTGACATCCGTTCATTCGTTCGCGTCAGACCCCAGTCGCGGTCTGTTCATTCTGGTCATACTTTGCATTTTTGTCGGCGGGGCGCTGACGCTGTTTGCACTGCGCGCAAGTCAGATTGAACAAGGCGGGCTGTTCCAGCCGATTTCGCGAGAGGGCGCGCTGGTTTTCAACAATTTGTTTTTGACGATCTCAGCGGCGACCGTACTGACTGGAACGCTGTACCCGTTGATTCTTGAAGCGTTGACCGGGCAGAAAATCTCTGTTGGTGCGCCGTTTTTCAATCTCACATTCGGGCCGTTGATGGTGCCGTTGCTGATGGCAATTCCGTTTGGTCCTTTGCTTGCCTGGAAGCGCGGTGACCTGTTTGCAGCCGGACAGCGGCTGATGTGGGCGTTCGCACTTGCACTCGTTGCAGTGCTTGTCATGTTGTATGTTGCGACAGGCGCGCCAATTCTGGCGGCGTTCGGCGTCGGTCTCGCGATTTGGGCAATTGCGGGAAGCTTTGCTGATTTGCTTGGCAAGGCAGGTCTCGGCAAGAATTCAGTTGGCGTCGCGATCACCCGCCTTTCGGGTCTTCCGCGTTCTGTGTTCGGTACATTTCTTGGCCACCTCGGCATGGGCGTCACTGCACTTGGCATTGTCATCGTCAGCGTCTTTGGCACCGAGACGGTGCTGACAATGAAGCCTGGCGACAAGGTTGAGGTTGCGAGCTACACGCTGACATTTGATGACCTGACGCCTTTCACCGGTCCGAATTACTCCGAACTGCAAGGCGCTTTTCACCTGACTGGCAAGGACGGAGAGGCGGTTTCAACACTGATCTCATCAAAGCGGCAATACATTGCGCGCGGCATGCCGACAACGGAAGCCGGTATTGACACGCATTGGCTGAGCCAGGTCTATGTGTCGCTCGGCGACAACACTGACGACGGCGCGACTGTCGTGCGCATCTGGTGGAAGCCACTGGTGACACTGATTTGGTTTGGCGCGGTGCTGATGGTTTTCGGGGCCGTCGCTTCGCTATCTGACAGGCGATTGCGCGTCGGGGCTCCAAAGGCTGCACGCCGTGCTGCCGCAATGGCAGCGCAATGATGGCACGTTTGCTTCGCGGCGCGCTCGCTGCAATTTGTCTGTTGCTCTCGGTCATAGCTGCACCGGCTTGGAATCCCGGCGAGGCTTTGCAAGACCCGGTGCTTGAACAACGCGCGCGGGCGATCTCGGCAGAACTCCGGTGCCTTGTTTGTCAAAACCAATCCATAGATGATTCCGATGCAGACCTCGCCCGCGATCTGCGCGTACTTGTCAGGCAACGGCTGGTTGTCGGCGATACGGATAGCGAAGTGTTTGACTTTATGGTTGCCAGATACGGAGAGTTTGTTTTGTTGAAACCTCGTATGGGGGCAAAGACCTGGCTGTTGTGGGGATTGCCTGTGGCGCTCTTGCTGACGGGGTGTGGAGTTTTGTTTTTGGGCAATCGAAAACGTAGCAATTCCAGAAGGTTGCCGGAATTGACGGATTCAGAAAAAGAGCGGCTCGCCGAGATTGTCCAAAGCCAATAAAGGCGGCATTCAGGCGAACATTACAAACAATTCATCTGCTGGAAATGCTGCGGTAATCTGGACTGTTCTAATCCTTGGGTCATGGAGCGGTATTGGCTCCGAATCAACAAGGATGAGAAGTCATGAACTCCAGGTCGTTGAGTTTTCGCAGCAAGGCTGCAATTGCGCTGCTCTCAGGTGCGGCATTTGTCACAACGCTTGGCTTGACCGGCAATGGCATCCCTGCTGCCGCGCTCGCCGAAGCCGTGCGCATTGAAGCCCCTGCGCAACCGGGGTTTGCCGATGTGGTCGAGAAAGTGTCTCCGGCAGTTGTCAGTGTCCGCGTGAAGGGCAATCTTCAGCCCGTATCCGACGACAGCGGCATGCAGGGTTTCGGGTTTGATGATCTTCCGGACAACCACCCGATGAAGCGTTTCTTCCGCGAATTTGGCGGCCCGAACGGTCGCGACCGCAACGAGGGGCCACGCGCAGAACGCCGTGCCCGCCCGCAGTCACAAGGTTCCGGCTTCTTCATCTCTGAGGACGGCTTTGTTGTAACAAACAACCATGTTGTCGATGACGGTGCCAATTTTGTTGTCGTCATGAGTGATGGCACCGAGTTGGACGCAAAGCTCATCGGCAAGGACAAGAAAACTGACCTTGCCGTGCTCAAGGTTGAGCCAACCCGCAAGTTTACTTACGTCGCATTTGCTGAAACGAAAGGCGCACGCGTTGGTGATTGGGTCGTTGCGGTCGGCAATCCGTTCGGTCTGGGCGGCACCGTGACGGCTGGCATTGTCTCGGCTCTGGGTCGCGACATCGGTTCCGGCCCCTATGATGATTTCATGCAGATCGACGCCGCGGTGAACCGCGGCAATTCCGGTGGCCCGACGTTTAACCTGAATGGCGAAGTGGTCGGTGTGAACACCGCGATCTTCTCCCCGTCAGGCGGCAATGTCGGCATTGCATTCGCCATTCCCGCATCGACAGCCAAGCAGGTTGTCGGCGATTTGATGAAGGATGGTTCGATCAAGCGTGGTTGGCTTGGCGTGCAGATCCAGCCGGTTAGCGAAGAAATCGCAGACTCGCTTTCGTTGAAGGCGGCCAAGGGTGCGATGGTCAACGAGGTTCAGGACAACAGCCCCGCAAAGAAGGCCGGAATTGAGGTTGGAGACGTGGTTCTGTCAGTGGGCGGCAACGCCGTTGAGGATCCGAAAGACCTTGCCCGCAAGGTTGCTGCAATACTGCCGGGCGCAGCAACAGATGTTGTCGTTTGGCGTGACGGTGCGGAAAAAGTCGTTTCCGTGACCATCGAGAAGCTGGCGGATACCGCTGCTTCAACACCGGAACAGCCGGGTGCCAATCCCGCAGAGCCGCAGGACCTCACTGGCTTCGGTCTCAAGGTGACGCCAAACGAAAATGGCGTCGGCGTTGTTGTTACCGATGTGGACCCGGACAGTGCGGCGTCTGACCGCGGCGTATCACCGGGCGACATTATTGCGGCTGTCAATGACACGGACGTGAAATCGGTTGCCGGCATCGCCAAGGCGGTTAACGCTGCGGCGACTGCGGGCCGCAAGTCGGTACTGCTGCGTATAGACGGTGAAAACGGTTCGCGCTTTGTCGCGCTGCCGGTTGCCAAGGGGTAACGGCCTTGCCTGAGGCCGAAACCACCCCCACGGCTGACGGCAAAAACTGGCAGCGGGTGCCCATACGCCCGCTGCCGCCTCTCGCGTTTCTGCACGAATTTCCCTTATAGTGCCGCCATGAAGATTCTGGTGATTGAAGACGACAGAGAGTCCGCGCGGTACCTTGAGAAGGCGTTGGCTGAGTCCGGCCATTCCGCCGACATCGCCGCCGATGGCGAATCTGGTTTCTCCCTCGCGGATTCGGGCACCTATGATGTCTTGGTGGTTGACCGGATGCTGCCAAGGAGAGATGGCTTATCGGTCGTCGCGGGCCTTCGCGCCAAGGGGCACCGCACGCCGGTTTTGATACTTTCCGCGCTCGGCGAAGTGGACGACAAGGTAACCGGCCTGCGCGCTGGCGGTGATGACTATCTCACAAAGCCCTACGCATTTTCAGAATTGCTTGCGCGCGTTGAAGTCTTGCAGCGCCGCAACATCTCGGCCGACGTGGAGACAATCTACCGCGTCGGTGATCTGGAACTCGACAGGCTCTCACACATGGCCAAGCGGGCCGGGCAGGAAATCATCCTGCAGCCTCGCGAGTTCCGGTTGCTGGAATATCTGATGCGCCATGCCGGACAAGTGGTGACACGGACGATGTTGCTCGAAAATGTCTGGGAGTATCACTTTGATCCGCAGACAAATGTAATCGATGTGCACGTGTCGCGGTTACGCTCCAAAATCGAAAAGGGCTTCGGCGTACCGTTGCTGCACACAGTGCGTGGAGCCGGCTACATGCTCAAGGTTCCGGGCAAGACCTGATGGGCCGCTTCCGCGCCATCATTTCGACCACAGCGGCCCGCCTGTCTGCCCTTTATCTGCTGCTGTTCACAATCTGCGCGCTGGCGCTTGTGCTTTACATGACAGCGCAGGCGGCAAAAATCCTTCGCACACAAACCGAGACGACCGTGATGGAAGAGGTGCAGAACCTTGCGCAGGTTTATGCACGCTCTGGGCTTCCGGGTTTGGTGCGTGCAATTGATCGGCGCTCGCGGGTTCCGGGTGCGAACCTTTATCTCATCACCGACAGGGCTGGTCTGGTTCTCGCCGGAAATGTCGCTGAGATTGATGCCGCAATACTGCGAAATGAGGGTTGGACCCGCGAACCATTCGAGTATCTGCGTTTTTCAGGCGAGGCAGTCGAACCGGCGCACCACGCGTTGGCCCATGTGTTTGTGCTGCCCAATGCAATGCGCATTCTTGTTGGACGCGACCTTGGCGAACCGGAGCGCTTTCGCGAAATTGTGCAGCGCTCGCTGACCCTTGCATTGTCGATGATGGGCCTTGGGGCGCTGTTGATCTGGTATTTTGTCGGCAGACATGCGTTGAAACGGATTGATGGTGTCTCTGCCGCGAGCCAGCGGATCATGTCCGGTGATTTGTCTGGTCGACTGCCGGTGACCGGCTCAGGTGATGAATTTGACCGGTTGTCCGAGAACCTCAATTTGATGCTTGGCAAGATTTCAAACCTGAACGAGGGATTGAAACAAGTCTCCGACAACATCGCTCATGATCTCAAGACGCCGTTGACGCGGCTGCGAAACCGGGCTGAGGCTGCGCTCGCTTCGCGTCAATCGGCAGCGGAGTATAAGGAAGCGCTGACCGATATGATCAGCCAATCCGATCAACTGATCCGCACCTTCAATGCGATATTGATGATCTCGCGACTGGAAGCCGGCTATTCGAGCGAACGGCTGGAAAGTCTCGATCTTTCCGAAATCGCTGGCGACGTGGTTGAGCTCTACGAGCCGCTCGCCGAGGAGGCGGGTGCAACACTCTCGATGCAGAATTTGGGGCCGGTCATCATTCAAGGCAATCGTGAGCTCCTTAGCCAAACGCTCTCAAATATAATTGACAATGCCATCAAATACGCAGCCGCTGTGGAAAAACCAGCCATTGCAGTCGATGTCAAAACAGAAAATGGCGTGCCAGTACTTGTGGTCTGCGACAATGGACCCGGCATCCCGGAACCAGACCGCGAACGCGCAACGGAACGGTTTGTCCGTTTGGAAATGAGTCGCAGTGCCCCCGGGTCAGGTTTGGGATTGTCGCTCGCGAAGGCCGTCATGAAATTGCACAAGGGTGAAATGCGCCTTGGCAGCGACGGACAAGGGCTTAGGGTGTCACTGGTTTTTGCCAATGCCGGAAGCTGATGAGATGCGCGAGAGTGTCGCTGACCATAATGCTGACAAGTACTGGTTTGGCGCGGAACCGGTTTCTTTGCAGCCGCTGGATGCCAAACTGGCAAGTCGCCACTTGGAGGACTTGGCGGCGGCGGCAAAAGAACAGGGGCTTGGCCGCTTGAAGTCACTTGCAAAATCCGGCTCAACGCTTTGCAAATTTCTCGGTGCTGTGTTCGACCTTTCTCCCTTCCTCCGCGATATTGCGCTGAGCAGGCCGCAAATCCTTGACGGACTTTTTGACCGGTCAGCAGATGCGCGTGTCGAAGAGATCATTGGGTCGATAACCCAGCTGGGTCTTTTGATCGACAACGAAACCGAGCTTATGGCCGCGTTGCGGAGGGCCAAATCGGAAGCACATTTCCTGATTGCACTGTCTGACCTTGCCGGTGTCTATGGCGCAGAAAAAACGACCTCCCGTGTCTCCCGCCTCGCCATTTCCGCAACAAAAGCCGCAGTGCGCTTTTTGCTGCGCGATGCGGCGCGTGCCGGCAAGTTGGTGCTCAAGGATGTCAATGACCCTGAGACCGGATCGGGTTGGATATTTCTCGGCATGGGCAAGCTCGGGGCAGGTGAGCTGAACTATTCATCGGACATCGACATGATTGTCCTGTTCGATCCATGGGCCGGTGTTCTTGTCGATGTGCAGGAAGGCGTCGAAACTTTCTCACGCCTGACACGGCGGCTTGTGCGCATCATGCAGGACCGGACTGCGGAGGGTTACGTTTTCCGCACGGACCTGCGCCTGCGGCCTGATCCAGGCTCGACACCGCTTGCGATCCCGTTGGAAGCAGCACTGCAATATTACGAAGGGAGGGGGCAAAACTGGGAACGCGCGGCGCTGATCAAGGCAATGCCGATTGCAGGCGACATTGCAGCGGCTAATCTTTTTCTCAAAGAGCTTTCGCCCTTCATCTGGCGCAAATACCTTGACTATGCCGCGATAGCTGACGTCCATTCCATCAAGCGGCAAATTCACGCTCACAAGGGTCATGGCGAAGTTGCTGTGCTCGGCCACAATGTAAAACTCGGTCGTGGCGGCATTCGCGAGATCGAGTTTTTCGTGCAGACGCAGCAGTTGATCGCCGGAGGCCGCGAGCCGGAGCTTCGCGGGCGTGAAACCGTGTCAATGTTGTTGAAGCTTCATGAAAAGGGCTGGATTGAAAAATCAGCAGCAGAGTCGCTGACGCGGGAATATTGGTTTCTGCGAGATGTTGAGCACCGCATCCAAATGGTTGCCGATGAGCAGACGCATTCGCTGCCAGACAATGACGAAGACCTGCTGCGCATCGCCAGATTGGCGGGCTTCAAGAACACGGCGGACTTCTCAGCTCGGCTTCGCAATTCCCTTCAAACAGTTGAAAAGCATTACGCCGCGCTCTTTGAGGCTGCGCCGGAACTATCGACAGGTCTGGGAAATCTCGTGTTCACTGGCGACAATGACGACCCTGGAACGATCGAGACGCTCACGTCTCTGGGCTTTGCACGGCCAAGCGACATGTGCCGCATCATCCGCACTTGGCATTTTGGGCGTTACAGGGCGACCCAATCTGCCGAAGCCCGCGAGCGACTGACCGAACTGACGCCAGCGCTTCTGCGCGCCTTCGGGTCAACAAAAGAGCCGGATGAGACGCTCCTGCATTTCGATGGTTTTTTGCAAGGATTGCCGTCTGGCATTCAGCTTTTCTCCCTGCTCAATTCCAATCCGGCACTGCTGGATTTGCTCGTGCGCATCATGGGTGCGGCACCGCGCCTTTCAGCGATCATCACGCGCAAACCACACGTCTTCGACGGGCTGCTGGACCCTGCGATTTATCGCGATATCCCAACGCTTGGCTATCTGTCCGAACGCCTTGACGACTTCATGGACGGCAACTTTGGTTATGAGGAAAAACTGGACCGACTGCGCATATTCGCATCGGAACAAAAGTTTCTGATTGGCGTGCGTATGTTGACCGGCGCGTTGCCACCAGTCTCGGCCGGGCACGCGCTATCCGACTTGGCAGATTTGGTGTTGGCCCGAACTTTTGATTTGGTCCAAACAGAATTCTCGCATCGTCATGGCAATATCGAGGGTGGCAATTCAGCATTGCTTGGGCTTGGCAAGCTGGGCAGCCGCGAATTGACGGCTGGCTCCGATATTGATCTCATCTTGCTTTATGACCATCCTGAAAACGCCGGTGAATCGGATGGTGCCAAGCCGCTCCATCCATCCCAATATTACAGTCGGCTCACGCAGCGACTGATTGCGGCGGTTTCAGCGCCCACTGCCGAGGGCGTGCTTTACGAGCTTGATTTGCGGCTGCGCCCATCCGGCAACAAAGGTCCGGTGGCGACACGCCTTTCAGCATTTGAGACGTATCAAGCACACGACGCATGGACATGGGAACATCTTGCCATGACACGCGGACGGATTGTGACGGGTGACAAAGCGTTGAGCATTCGTCTGGCAGCTGCGCTTGAAGCCATATTGTTGATGCCACGAGATTTGCCGAAAATTGCCAAAGACGTTGCTGATATGCGTGTGCTCATCGCGAAAGAAAAGCCGCCGAAGGGCAAGTACGATTTCAAACTGATGCCCGGCGGGTTGATTGACCTTGAGTTTATCGCACAAGCGGCTGCTTTGACCAAAGGTTATGGAGCACCTCGCTCGACCTCGACTGAGGCCATTCTTGCAAGTCTGAACGACCCGCGCCTGACAATTGCGCAGCGAGATACTCTGGTTTCTGCGCATCGCGTGTTTTCAGCGATGACACAAATTCTCCGCCTTTGCCTGAACAGTGACTTGGGTGAAGACGAAATGAACGACACACTTTTGGAAATTATGTGCCGTGCAGCGGATATGCCCGACGAGGCGACGTTTGCAGCACATGTGACGAACACGGCAGGGCAGGTGAGAACGATCTTCAATCTGCTTTTTCGTGAACCGCGCAGGAAAGCGTGATGGGCCACACGACTTGCGCACCCGCATCGGGGGTGTCGATGCAAAGGATGAAAACTATGAAACAGACAACCGGAATGGCACTGGCATTTCTCGCGCTTTCGGCGGCAGTAACTGGCACAGCGCTCGCGGATCAGCGTCAAGGCGGCAATGCCGGCTTTATGGGTGGGCGCGAAGTCGGGTTGCGGGCAATCAAGCTTGCTGATGCCGACAACAACGGCGAGATCACCTTCGACGAGTTCAAGAAGGCTGCGGGCGATCGTTTCGTACTCGCCGACGTAGACAAGGACGGCAAGGTGACAGTCGCAGAAATGGCCGCAGCCATCGAGAAAATGCGCGCCGAGCGGATCGCCAAACGGATGATCGAGCGTTTTGATTCCGATGGTGACGGTTCTGTCACGCTTGTCGAAATTGAGAACGGTCAGAAGGAAATTTACGCGCTCCTTGATCGCAATGACGACGGCAAGCTGGTCAAGGCCGAGATGCCAGGCAAAGGCGGCAAGGGTCACAAATGGGGCAAGTCTGGCCGCGAAAGTGATAACTAAACTGGAAAAGACCCCGGAGAGCAATCTCCAGGGTTGAGTTTCAGGGCAGTAAACTTTTCATCGTTGCTATCGTCAAGACGCGATATCCATATCGGCCATCGGGATGCGCACCGAGACAATTGTGCCGACGCCTTCGCGCGAGCGGATTTTCAGCGCGCCCCCGTGCAGCTCTGTCAGTGAGCGCGAAATTGCCAGACCAAGACCGGAGCCGTTATGGCTCTTGGTCAATTGGTTTTGGACCTGTTCAAATGGCTGGCCGAGTTTGCGCAGCGCTTTGCGGGGTATGCCGCAACCAGTGTCTTCGATGGTCAGTGCCAGCGCCCCGCCCGCCTTGCGCGCCCTGACCGTAATCCGCCCCTCATTGTCAGTGAACTTAACCGCGTTTGACAGCAAATTCAGCAGGATCTGTTTGATCGCGCGGCGGTCTGCATGCACGGCCATGCAGTCGTTTATCCGGGTGATCAGCTCGATTTTCTTTTCGCCCGCACTGACAGCCACAACGCGCACTGCTTCAGTAATGAGCGGACACAGATCAACCGGTTCAAGGTCGAGCGAAAAGCGCTTGGCCTCAATTTTCGACATATCCAGAATGTCATTGATGACGCCGAGAAGATAGTTGCCGCTGGAATAGATGTCTTTGACATACTCCTGATAACGAGGGTCACCGACAGCGCCGAACATGCCAGACTGCATGATGTCTGAAAAGCCGATGATGGCATTGAGCGGTGTGCGAAGTTCATGGCTCATGTTGGCGAGAAACTCGGATTTGGTCAGGTTGGCGGCCTCGGCCCGTTCTTTCTCCGCGCTGTATTTCTCGTTCAGTTCAAGCGCCTCTTCTGTGCGCTCGGCTTCAGCTTTGCGTGCAAGGCTAAGGTCATGGATTGTTGCCATCAAGCGACGCTCACTGTCGGTCAGCCGTTCTTGATGCTGCTTGATTTGCGTGATGTCGGTACCGACAGAGACGAGGCCGCCGTCCTTCATTTTGAGCTCGTTAACCTGTAACCATCTGCCGTCTGCCAGCAGCCTCTCGAAAGTTTGAGCTCCGTCCGGCCCCGTGTCACTTGCCATGCGTTTTTGCGTCACAAAGGGGCGGATGCTTTCGATTGCGGATTGTGAGGGATTGGCCTTCAGGATAGTGTCAGTGGCGCCAGTGATTTCCTGAAACCTGGTATTGCAAATGAGAAGTTTGCCCGACCTGTCCCAGAGTGCAAAGCTTTCGGAAATGCACTCGATCGCATCGCGCAAACGCCGGTCGGCATCTTCCATGTTCCGCGCCATGGCTTGCTGTTCGGTCACATCGACAGCAATGCCAATCAGATGGATATCATCCTTGGAAGGGTCCACGATCTGGGCCCTTGCCCGCATGTGAACCCAGCTGCCGTCAGCATGGCGCATCCGGAACATGGTGTCGATTTGGGAAATCTCGCGCGAGGTGATCCTGTTCGCCAAAGCATAGAGATCGCCATCTTCGGGGTGCATGATTTCGGAAACTTCACCAAATGACAAAATGGCATCTCGGGGTTCATACCCCAGAAGCTCGTACATTGAGCGCGACCAGTAGAGGCGACCTCGCGCCATGTCCCAATCCCAAAGACCGCAGCGGCCACGCGACAATGCAAGGTCAATGCGCGAATGGGTATCGCTGTATATCCGGTCGGCGTTCTTGGCCCGCGCGACCTGTGTGAAATAGGCAAAGAGGATGACCAACAGCAGTCCGGAGGTAACAACAAACAGCGTGACATTCATCGAGGCGGACTTGTTCCAATCATCAAGAACGCCGTCTGAGCTCTGGAGAATTGCGATCATCTCGCCATTGTCGCCAAGGTTCCTTGCAGCAGCGAAGTACTCGCGTCCGGCAATCGACACCGACATGACGCCAGCCCGCTCGCCGAAGAGCAGCAATGGCTGGCCGTCAGTCATAATCTCATCCAACTGCGTGCCGTGGAGTGCAAGATCGCCGCCGCTTGCTGCAACAACGCGGTGGTCCCCGCCAATCAAAAGCAACGTCGTGTAAGCCGAAGCTCGTGAGCCAAAATCATCCAGTTGCAACAGATCAGCACGGTTGTCCGAACCTGAGCTTGCCTTGGCACGAGCATCAAGCAGCGCGGCAGTCAGCGCGACATGCGATCTGGCTTGGGAGACAAGAAAATCGCGCTGGTTGGTTAGAGTAACAAATCGGACAGCGCCAATGATGACCAGAAAGACTATCGTGAGCACAGGGATGGCGCGGCGAAAAAAAGGCTCGGCAGCGAGGAATTTTTGATAGGCAGGTTCCGCAAGCAAGCGGGCCGGGCCAATCATTCCGTTGCGCTGCAGTCCGGTGATGCGCGTTTTTTGCGCAAAAACCTTCCCCGCCGGCGCGCTTCGCGCGTCCGCCTTTGACATAGCTGGCTCCCCGAACCAATGATTTTACTGATGACTGACCCGGCAGACCGCACACCCGAATCGCAGTCAATGAATCATTGCTGATTCGCCTTGTCTAGCCCTGCAGTCAGAAAAAAATGCATCGGGATTCACTTCGTGTTGCAGGCGCTTTACGCAAGTGTCCTATCCACGATGTCACGCACATCGGCGGACAGGCCGGAAGTGCCGGCAATGGCTGCAAGCGATTCCCGCGCCTTTTCCTTACGTACCGGTTCAAGGGATCGCCAAGACCGCATGGCCGTCAAAAGTCGGGCCGCCGTTTGCGGGTTGGCCCTGTCAACGCCAACGATAAAATCTGCAAAGAACCTGTAGCTAGCGCCATCTGGCCTGTTAAAGCCCGTTGGATTGGATGTCGCGAACGTTCCGATCAGCGAGCGCATGCGGTTTGGATTGTCGAAAGAGAAAGCACGGTGTTTTGTCAGCGCGATGACACGGTCAAGTGTTGCGTTGCCCGGGACTATCGCTTGCACCGCGAACCATTTGTCCATGACGAGACTGTCGCCTCCAAACTTCGTCTCGAACATGCCAAGCGCTTTTGACGTTTCCGCTGTCTCGGGAAAACGCATGCACAAAATGCCCAGCGCCGCGAACCGGTCTGTCATGTTGGTTGCAATTGAGTAATTGCTGAATGCCAATGCCGGATCGCCGGAATGCAACGCCATGCAATCAAGTATGACGTTCTTTAGCGCACGCTTGCCAGCCGACGCTGCGTCGGGGCGAAAGGATCCTCTATTCTGCATATCCTGCAGGGCCGTCTCAAGTCTTGAGTGGTTCGCGTTGCCGATTTGGGCGATCATGCTGTTTCGCGCCACGAATATGGCGTCCGGATCAACATTTCTGCCAATATCGCGGGCAATATCGCCTTCAAGCGGCAATGTCAGCGCCAGTGCGCGAAACGCCGGTTCCAACTTACTGTCTGCCGCTATCGTTCCGAATATCTCGATCAGTTTGCCGTCATGCTGCAAGTCGCCCTTGCCCCGGACTGTTTTCGACGCTGCGATCAGCGCGTCAGTCGCTGCGGCGTTCAACGCCTGCCAGCGCGAGAACAGGTCATCGTCGAAGCGCGCCAGAAACAGCCGGTCCTCAGCCCTTTGTTCAAACGCCAGTGTGACAGGTGCTGAAAAGCCGCGTAGCAGCGACGGCACAGGTCGCTCAGTCACGCCATGAAACACAACGCGCTGCCGCTTCTTGCGGACATGGATAACACTGTCGATTATGCCGGAGCCTTCAGCTTTGGAGTAAGGAACTGGTCTTCCGTCGGCCCCCAATAGTGCGAAGCTTACCGGTATGTGCATCAGTTTCTTGCGGGTCTCACCGGGCGTTGGTTTCATGGCCTGTTCAAAATCAAGCGTGAATGTCGAGGCGGATTTGCTCCACTCTGCTGTAACCATCAATGTTGGGGTTCCCGCCTGATGATACCAAAGCGAAAATTGAGACAAATCTTTTGCCGACGCCTCTTCAAAGCATATTACGAAATCTTCAATGGTCACAGCTTGGCCGTCGTGCCTGTCGAAGTATAGATCCATGCCTTTCCGGAACGCAGTAGCGCCGATGATCGTACGCAGCATCCGAACGACTTCAGACCCTTTCTCATACACCGTTGACGTATAGAAGTTGTTGATTTCACGGTATTTTCGTGGACGGACGGGATGGGCAAGCGGGCCTTGGTCTTCGGGAAACTGGTTGGCCTTCAACCCGCGCACTTCAGCAATTCGTTTCACCCCGCGCGAGCGCATGTCGGCGGAAAATTCGTGATCCCGGAAAACCGTCAGGCCTTCTTTCAGGCAAAGCTGGAACCAGTCACGGCACGTTATTCGGTTACCTGTCCAGTTGTGAAAATACTCATGGGCAATGACTGCTTCAATTCCAGCATAATCAACGTCAGTTGCAGTATCTTGGTCGGCGAGAACATATTTGTCGTTGAAGATATTGAGGCCCTTGTTCTCCATCGCCCCCATGTTGAACGATGACACTGCGACGATCATGAACAAATCAAGGTCATATTCGCGCCCGAACGCATCCTCGTCCCACTTCATCGAGCGGATCAGCGCGTCCATCGCATAAGCCGCGCGTGATTCCTTGCCATGCTCGACATAAATGCGCAGTTCCACCTTCCTCTTCGACATCGTCACAAAGCTATCAGCAATGACGCCGAGGTCTCCCGCCACAAGCGCGAATAAGTACGACGGCTTGGGATGCGGGTCGTGCCATTCGGCGTAGTGCCAACCATCTGCCAGTGCGCCGGATGAGGTCGGGTTACCGTTCGATAACAATATTGGCGCATCACGTTTTCGGGCTTCGACTCGCACCGAATAGATCGCAAGTATGTCAGGGCGGTCTTGGAAATACGTAATGCGACGAAAGCCTTCCGCCTCGCATTGCGTGCAATAAATGTTGCTGGAGCGGTAGAGCCCCATCAGTGCCTTGTTCGCATCCGGATTGATTTGTGTAACAATTTCAATGGTAAACCGGGTATCTGCGGGCAGGCTCCGGAACACAAG
Organism: Phyllobacteriaceae bacterium; assembly: GCA_031422915.1. Classification (GTDB taxonomy): domain Bacteria; phylum Pseudomonadota; class Alphaproteobacteria; order Rhizobiales; family Rhizobiaceae; genus JANMEX01. Next base: position 22,971 of record JANPEK010000088.1, read on the forward strand.
CAGGTCTGGAGTAACGTCGTAGTCGCTATCGTTCAGCGGTTTGCCGTTGATCGTGACTGCAATGAGCGTCAGACCGTCGCCATCAAGTGCCAGTGGCGCTGAGACTGCCACGCCGGGGCGGCGTTCGACGAGGATAAGAGAGGTAACTCGGGTTTCGGCACCATCCAGTCGGAAGACAAGGTCCACTTCCGCAATGGCATAATCGGTGGGGCGGTAGTCTTCGAGCTTGAATGTTTTGCCGGTATTGGTCCGCATTGTGCATCCATGGTTGGAATTTCGTCACCACCCCATACATCGGGTCCCGTCTTGGGACAAACTTTCCAACGCAAACAGTTTACAAATCGCGTTCCTGCGCTAGAAATCGTATGAAGCGTTGTGCACTTTCCGCGATTTGATCCTAACAATTGACAGGAATTCCCATGCCAGTAGCCCGGCCAAAATTTGGTATTGGCGCTTCCGCCTTGCGCAAAGAGGACAGGTGCTTCCTCACAGGGCAGGGTCAGTACACCGACGATATCAAGATCGAAGGGTGTCTCCATGGCTTTGTCTTGCGCGCGCAATCCGCTCGAACTGCGTTCGAAATCCGCTCGATTTCCGACGCGCTCGAATGTCCGGGCGTCAAACTGGTTTTGACCGGAAAAGATGTCGCGCATCTCAAACCGCTGGCGACGTCCTACCGTCCCGACAATCTGGATGGCTCGCCTTTCGTCAGCCGCGACATTCCGATCCTCTGCCTGAACCAAACGCAGTACAGCGGCGACGCGATTGCGTTCGTTGTGGCCGAGACGTTGGAGCAGGCTGAAGACGCCGCTGAGAAGATTGACGTGGATTTTGAAACGCAGGATGTTGTTGTAGCAACGTCCGCGGCAACAGAGCCGGATGCGCCGCTGGTTTGGCCGGAGCTTGGGACGAATATCGCCCATGTCTACACGCTAGGCGACGAAAAGCGTACGGCGGAGGCGTTTGCCAATGCAGCGAAAATCACCCGCATCAAGTTCCACAACAATCGCTTGGCGTCGAACTATCTGGAGACCCGCGCTGCCGTTGCAGAATGGAACACTGAAGAGGACCGTTTTATACTGACGCTTGGCACCCAAGGGGTGCATGGCATTCAGGCAAAACTGGCTGAAACGGTGTTTGGAATTCCAAAAACCAAATTACGCGTGGTGACCAAAGACGTTGGTGGCGGGTTCGGACCGAAGGCGTTTGCCTACCGCGAATACGCGCTGTTGATGGAAGCGGCGAAACGACTTGGTCGGCCTGTGAAATGGGTCGGTGGGCGTGGCGAGCATTTGCTGACCGATGCGCATGGCCGCGACAACGTTGTCGATGCGCAGATGGCGATGGACAAGGACGGGCGCTTCCTAGGCCTGAAGGTGAATCTGATTGCCAACATGGGCGCGTATCTGTCTGAAAACGCGGTGTTTGTGACCGAACTCGGCGTCTCCATGACCACCGGGCTTTATGACATCCCGGCAATCGATGTGACCGTGCAGAATGTCTACACCAACACATGCCCGGTAGACGCCTACCGTGGAGCAGGGCGGCCGGAGGCGGCGTATTTGATCGAGCGATTGGCCGACGAGTGCGCGCGCGATATGGGCATGACGCCGGACGCGATCCGCAGGCTGAATTTCATACCCAAAGAGAGCTTTCCTTATCGCACGGCAGCGAACCGGACCTATGATGTAGGCGAGTTTGAGGGGCATCTGGATCAAGCGTTGGAGGAGTCCGGCTGGTCGGGCTTCGAAACACGGCTGCAAGAGTCTGGCCGAAGTGGCAAGCTGCGCGGGATCGGCCTGTCTTCTTATGTTGAAATTTGTGCTTTTGACGGCGGTGAACCAGCGGTGGTTTCGCTTAAACCTGACGGCATGATTGAATTGCGGATCGGCACACAGTCCAACGGGCAGGGGCATGCGACGGCCTATGCGCAGATGGTGGCCGAAAAGCTCAATGTGCCGCTGGAGCAGATTGATGTGCGGCAGGGCGATACGGATGAACTGCCTTCCGGTGGTGGCACCGGGGGATCGCGCTCGATTCCGCTCGGTGGGGTCTCAGCAGTCAAAGCCAGTGAAATGCTTGCCTTGCGAATCCGCAAGATTGCGTCCGATGAGCTGGAAGCGGCTGTGGAGGACATTGAACTATCAGATGGTGTTGCGACCGTTGCCGGCACGGACCGCACGATCTCGTTTGCAGACGTGTTCAAATTGGCAAAAACGCCTGCCGATCTCATTGCCTTGGGTAATGTCAAGCAGGAAGAGGGAACATATCCGAACGGCACGCATGTTTGCGAGGTCGAAATCGACCCGGAGACGGGAGAAACCAAAATTATCCGCTACACTGTGGTTGACGATTTTGGCGTGGTAGTGAACCCGATGCTTCTCGGCGGGCAGATTCATGGCGGGCTGGCACAAGGGATTGCGCAGGCGTTGCACGAAAACGTGGTCTACTCCCCTGATGGCCAACTGTTGACGGCAAGCTTCATGGATTATTGCATGCCGCGCGCCGACCAGATGCCGAACTTTGATTTTACAACGCGCAATGTGCCGTCCACCAGCAACGCCCTTGGCATCAAGGGCGCGGGCGAGGCAGCGACGATTGGCTCGACACCTGCCGTCATGAACGCCGTGATCGACGCGCTGTGGCGCGCACATGGCGTCCGGCATCTGGACATGCCCGCAACACCTCTGGCGATCTGGCAGGCGATTGAGGCCGCAAAGGCAAGCGCCACATGAAACAGACCGCAGACCGCAAGCAGCACCGGCCGCTGCTTGGCATATCGCTGAAGGTTGGCGCGGTGTGCTGTTTCATCACGATGTTCACGATGGTGAAGCTGGCAGGCCAGGTTCCGGCAGGTGAAATCGTGTTCTTCCGCTCATTCTTCGCGCTTGTCCCGGTGCTGATCTGGGTGTTCTGGCAAGGTGACGGCTTGAAGGACTTTCGGACGGATGATCTCACCGGCCATCTCTGGCGCGGGCTGATTGGCGTAGCGTCCATGGGCCTAGGCTTCTACGGTCTCACCATTCTGCCTCTGCCGGAGGCGGTGGTGATCGGTTATGCGATGCCGCTGATTACGGTGGTCATGGGCGCTTTGCTGTTGAAAGAACAGGTGCGGGCGTACCGCTGGGGTGCGGTGATTGTCGGGCTGGTTGGAGTACTGATTGTCTCCTGGCCGCGGCTGACTTTGCTCGGCAATCCGGATGCGGCCTCGACGCGGTTGGCCATTGGCGCGATTGCAGTGATCGGCTCGGCAGCATTTGCGGCGGGCGCGATGATCCAGATACGCCGCTTGATCGGCAAGGAACCGGCCATCACCATCGTGATCTATTTTACGGTGATTTCCGCGCTGATGTCGTTTGTCAGCCTGCCGTTTGGCTGGGTGGTCCCCGACCAGACCCAGTTGATCGCATTGGTGGTCGCAGGCGTGATCGGCGGTGTCGGCCAGATATTGCTGACCTCGTGCTACCGCTATGCCGACGTCTCAACCATCGCGCCGTTTGAATATACGTCGCTGCTGTTGTCGCTGGCGATTGGCTGGTTTGTGTTTGCAGACATTCCAACTGCGCAGATGCTTGCGGGTGCGTTGATCGTTGTCGCAGCGGGGTTGTTCATTATCTGGCGGGAGCACCGACTGGGACTGGAGCGCAAACGGTCCAAGGAAGCGCAGAGCCTTTGAGAGTCTGACTGAAAATCCGCTTTGACGGCCAACTGGAGCGATTTTCTGCGCTTCCGGTGCTCACATACAAGAGTATGCTGCGCTCCGGTTCTCGAAAATCACTCCATTTGACTCATCAAACCGAATTTTAAGTCAGACTCTGAGACACCGTCTTGCAATCTATCTAACCTGCTCAAAATCTGAACTTCTCTGAATCTCAATTTCCATATTGTCAGGCGAAAGCATCCAGGTTAGTCCTCATTTTGACATTTCTAGGATTGTTGAAATATGGAAGAACCTCAAGCCCTCATCGCTTTTGGTGCGCTGTCTCAGGAAACACGGCTGAGGATTGTGCGCATGCTGGTGATTGCCGGACCGGAAGGCGTTGCAGCGGGTTCGATTGCAGACCGCGTCGAGGTGTCTGCGTCAAACGTCAGTTTTCACCTCAAGGAGCTGGAGCGGGCAGGGCTGGTCAAAGTCCGGCGTGACAGCAGGTCGATGGTCTACAGCGCGGCGATTGATGAGATCAGCGGCTTGATCCGCTTTCTGATGGAAGATTGCTGCTCGGGAAGGCCGGAAATCTGCGCCCCGGCATTGGCACCGGTCTGCTGTCCACCCGCCACTCAAGATAGTGCTCAATGAATGCCGAAACATCTGAACCCCTAACCATGATGAGGAAATCCGATGACAGTCCGAATTTACAACGTACTTTTCCTTTGCACCGGCAACACCGCACGGTCGATTCTTGCCGAGTCCATTCTGTCCAAAGAAGGTGCAGGACGGTTCCGCGCGTTCTCGGCAGGGAGCCAGCCAAAGGGCAAGGTCAATCCGCTTGCCCTGAAGGTTCTGACCGCTTTGGACTATCCTGTCGAGGGATTGCGCTCAAAGGCATGGGATGAGTTCGCTAAACCGGGAGCGCCGGTCATGGATTTCGTGTTCACGGTTTGCGACAGCGCAGCGAGCGAAACCTCCCCGGTCTGGCCGGGCCAGCCGATGACCGCGCACTGGGGCATCGAAGACCCGGCGACGGTCGAAGGAACCGATATCGAGAAGGAACGCGCGTTCAGTCTCGCGGCGCGCTTCATGAAGAACCGCATCGCCGTGTTCGTGAATTTGCCGCTGGCATCGATAGACAAGCTGTTGCTCTCAGCAAAACTTCGCAGCATCGGTGATCTTGAAGGCACGACGACACGCAAAGGCAAGGCAGGCTAATGCAATTTGATCTTTCGCGCAGGTTAGTCGCCGAAGCGCTTGGCACGATGATGCTGGTGGCCACTGTCGTCGGTTCCGGTATCATGGCGGACAGTTTGACTGACGATACCGCGCTGGCGTTGCTCGGGAACACCCTTGCGACCGGCGCCATCCTCGTGGTGCTGATTACGATATTGGGCCCTGTCTCCGGCGCGCATTTCAATCCTGCGGTATCCGTCGTTTTCACGCTGTCGCGCGAAATGACAGGACGCGATTGCGGGCTTTATGTGGTGGCACAAATTGCGGGCGGGATCGCGGGGACTGTCACCGCTCATTTGATGTTCAACCTCCCTGTATTTGAACTGTCCACAAAGGTCCGCACTGGCGGTTCGCAATGGTTTGCCGAATGTGTAGCGGCGTTCGGGCTTGTGCTTGTGATCTTGATGGGGGTCCGGCTGGCGCGGGGATCGGTGCCGTGGCTGGTTGGCCTGTATATCACGGCAGCCTACTGGTTCACGGCCTCTACGTCATTTGCCAACCCCGCCGTCGCCATCGCGCGCTCGCTCTCGAACACGTTTTCAGGCATCCGGCCGGTCGATCTTCCAGGGTTCATCATCGCCGAACTTGTCGGCGCGCTACTGGCCATGGCGCTGGCAACTTGGCTTTTGAAGTCAAAAAAGGAAACACAATGACGATCACCATCTATCACAACCCCGCCTGCGGAACGTCACGCAACACGCTGGCGATGCTACGGGCAAGCGGCGCTGAGCCCATCGTCATTGAATATCTGAAGACGCCACCCTCTCGCGCGCGGCTTGAAGAACTGATCGCGGCCATGGGAACAGCGCCGCGCGCCTTGCTCCGCGAGAAGGACACGCCTTACGCGGCGCTGGTTTTGGCAGATGCCAAATGGAGCGATGACGAGCTGATTGATTTCATGATGCAGCATCCGGTTTTGATCAATCGGCCGATTGTCGAAACACTCAAGGGGACACGGCTTTGCCGCCCGTCAGAACTGGTGCTGGACCTCTTGGACGCGCCAATTGCGACGTTCACGAAGGAAGATGGCGAGATTGTCCGCACCGATGGAAATGCTCTCGAATGATTGATGACCTGCCGAATGTCGCGCAAAGCGCATTCCAAATTCCGGCACTTGACAGAAAGGACGCAGACGCACCGGCCCACCGCCCGAGAATTTTGCTGCTCTATGGATCGCTTCGCAAACGGTCATTCAGCCGGTTTCTGACAGAAGAGGCGGCTAGGCTGCTTGAGACGATGGGTGCAGAAACCAGGGTTTTTAATCCGAGCGGGCTGCCGCTTCCCGACGATGCACCCGACGACCATCCGAAGGTGCAGGAACTGCGTGCGCTTTCGGCTTGGTCGGAGGCGCAGGTCTGGACGAGCCCGGAGCGCCACGGCGCGATGACCGGGATCATGAAGGTGCAGATTGATTGGATACCTCTGGCCATCGGCGCGGTGCGGCCAACGCAAGGAAAGACGCTCGCGGTGATGCAGGTGAGCGGCGGTTCGCAGTCGTTCAACGCCGTCAACCAGATGCGCATTCTGGGACGATGGATGCGCATGATCACGATCCCGAACCAGTCATCGGTCGCCAAAGCGTTCGAACAGTTTGATGAGGTCGGCCGCATGAAGCCGTCCGCCTATTACGACCGGGTGGTCGATGTGATGGAAGAACTGATGAAATTCACACTGCTCACCCGCGGCATCTCGGGAGAACTGACTGATCGCTACAGCGAGCGCAAGGAAGAAGCAGAAAAGCTCGCAGCGCGGACAGGTCTGAAGGAGATTTAGAGCATCGGTTGACCCGCCAAAGGTTGCCGAGGATGGCTTGCGGCGACAGTTGCAGAGTTGCTCAGGTGCAATCGCCTTGCAAATCCTTGGTGGGAGGCTAAAGCTTACCTTGGGGCACAAGGCAGGATCCGGTATTCGATGAAAAATTCGCATGACGAATTGAGCGGCCTCATTGGCAGGGTTTATGATTGTGCGGTGCAGCCGGAGCTTTGGCCGCAGACGCTGAGCACGATCAAGCATTCTCTGGATCTTGCGTTTTTGCAGGTTGTGTCGGTGGACCGCCGCCGCTTGGAAATGGGGCAGGCGGTGCAGACGCCGGCGTTCAAGCAACTGTTCGAGCAGCAATGGCTCAACGACTTTGCGCCGCACTTCAACAAGATTCCCGGCGGCCATGACTGGATCGAGGCGGAGATCGATTCGCCCGTTTCGCAGATGCAACTGATTTCCGAGCCAGAATTCAAGGAGTCCGAATTTTACAAAGAATGGATCGGGCCGAAGGGTTTGCGTGACAGCTGCACGACGCCGCTGGTCAAGCGCGACCACCTGATTTGCGCACTAACTGCATCAGGCTCGGCGAGCCGCGCGCTGTTTGACGACGAGGACCGTGACACCTTCCGGCTGCTTGCACCGCATATCCGCCGTGCGTTGATGATCGGTGACATGCTGGATGAGGGCAATTTCAAGCTGAGCCTCTACCGCGACTTGTTGGACCGGATATCGACGGGCGTCATGATCGTCTCGCATGGCGCCAAGCTGGTTTACGCCAATGGCGCGGCGGACGAGATCTTGCGCGCGGGCCGCAATCTGAAACTCCGCAACGGCCAGCTTGAAAGCGCTTATGCCGCATTTGCCGGAGGCTTGCGCGCTGCGCTGGACCGCGCCTGCTCGGACGACGACAGCGACATCGGCAACTATGGCAACGGCATCCCGCTGCCCTCACGAGACGGCACGACGGCAGTCTGCTACGTGCTGCCGCTCGGCACATCCGACCATCGCCGTTCGCTCGGCCCCGGCCATGCAGCTGTGTTCGTCAGCGCGGCAGGCGCAAGCCTTCCGCCATCGCTGGAAATCCTCTCGGCACTGTCCGGTCTGACATCGCGCGAGGCGCGCATCGCGCTGATGATCGCCGACGGCTCAACACCTGCCGACGCGGCAGAAGAGCTCGGCGTGACGATGAACACGATGCGTACGCACCTGTCGAACATTTTCTCCAAGACCGGCGCCAACAGCCAGCCGGCACTGGTGCGATTCGTATCGAGTCTCAGCATGCCTGTGAGGCTGAACGCGGCGCACTGAGTATATTAGCGAGTAATAATTTAACGTGTATTGTCTGGTCAAATGCTTGAAATTGCACCTGATTGACCTAGGGTTACCCATGTGCAAATCGAGGGACCGGCAGCGTGGCGCAATACACACAAAACGAGCTGAGCGGCACCATCGGCCAGATTTACGACTGCGCGATTGATCCGACGCAGTGGGCTGCCACACTTGTTGGCATCCGTGACAGGCTGAACATGGCCTATGTCCACATCAACTTTCTGGACAGCACATTCTACATGGAGGGGTCGAACACCCAGCCGGGCATTTTTCAATCGGAATGGGACCAAGACTGGATCGCCAAGCTGCCGCAGCTGTTGCCGACGATACCGGGCATTGAGCGCTGGGTCGGGCTCGATATTGATGATTCGATTTCGCAGATGCAGACGGCGACGGAAACAGAATTTCAGCAAAGCGTGATTTATCAGCAATGGGTCAAGCCGCAAGGATTGCGCGACTATTGCTTCACGAGTCTAGCCAAGCGAGAGCGAATGAACGGCTCCATCGGCGCGGCAAGTTATGCCAAGCGCGATCTGATCAACGAAGCGGAGCGCGACACATTCCGCATGCTCGCCCCGCACATCCGCCGCTCGCTGCTCATAAGTGGCATGCTGGACGAGGGCAAGCTGCAGCTGCAGCTGTACCGCAAGCTGCTCGACCGGATTGGCGCGGGCGTGATGATTGTCGCGCAGGACTGCCGGTTGGTTTATGCCAATGAGATGGCGGATGCGCTATTGTCGCAAGGGCTGACGCTGACAGTGCGGCAGAACAAGGTGACGACCTCTTCGCCGCCGCACGCCAAGGGTTTGAAGGACGCGCTGGACCGCGCCTGCACGGAGACGGACACCGCCATCGGCAATTTCGGCAACGGCATTCCGCTGACCGGCACGGATGGCTCGGTCGCGGTGTGCTATGTGCTGCCGCTTGGCAAATCGGAGCGGCGGCGGGAATTGGGACCGGGGCTGGCGGCAATATTTGTCACGACCAACGGCGCGAGCGTGCCGCCCGCGCTTGAAGTGCTGTCGGCACTGTCCGGCATGACCTCGCGCGAGGCCCGCATCGCGCTGATGATTGCTGACGGACAGTCACCCAACGAGGCTGCAATAGCACTGGGAATAAGCGTCAACACGCTGCGCACCCATCTGGCGCGGATATTCGAGAAAACCGGCGTCAACAGCCAGCGCGAACTGGCAAAGTTTGTCGGCGCACTGAGCCTGCCGATGGCGGCGGTTGCTGCGAAAACAGAATAAAGTCCATAGAACGCGAAAAATTACGCAACGTCATTCATATGGATGATGCTTGGCGACTGACGCTTGACTAGACCGTGAAGTGCGACGACCAGCCGGGGCAGTTGGTCTTTTTGTGACAACGGAAAAGGCCTCAGCGCCGGACGCACTGCAAAAAACTGGTTGTTTTGCTGGAGACCGCAGGGTCCTCCAAGGGTGACGTTTGGCCGCTGGATGCCTTCAAAAAAGGAGGGACTGCCATGCGCCGCATCACCGAGTTCAAGGGATACCAATCAACCATCGAATATGATCCGCAAACGGGCGCGTTTGTGACCGTCAAAGTGCCTGTGCCCGGCGAAGAAATGACGCTGGATGAGACGCTTGTAGCACTGGAGCGCGTCATTCCGTTTCCCGACTTGGGTTCTGACGCGATGGTGGAGTCACCGCGCACCCGCAAGGTGGGGTGACGGCTGTGGACGGGCAGACAATCACCGTCATTCTGGCGTGCGCCTGCGCGACTGCTTTGCTGAACTGCGGGCTGCGCAACGAACGCGACCCGCTGGCAGCGGCATTCATGGTTGCCATTGGCGGCGGGGCGATTGCCATCCCGGCGTTGTTTTTCACCGGGCTGCCGGACATTGAAAGCGCGCCCTATCTGGCGGTATCGACCGCGCTTGCCGGAACCTACTGGCTGTTTCTCGGACGCGCCTATTCGAGCGGCGAGATCAGCATCGTCTACCCGCTGGCCTACGGCAGTGCGCCGATCTGGATATTGATTGTCAGCAGCCATGTGTTCGATGAAACACTGCCGTCAAAACAGCTTGCAGTGATCCTGCTGATCTCGCTCGGACTGCTTCTTGTGCTGTTTTCAAGCCAAGGCCAGCAGGCAAAAGGCCAGCACGCAAAAGTCAGCCGTCAGGTGCTGATCAACAGCGCGGCAGTGACTGTCATTATCTGCGCCTACACGATTTGCGATGCTTTGGCGGTTCGCAAGTCTGGCGCTCCGATCGCCTACACGGTCTTTCTCTATGCCAGCAGCGGCACAGTCGTGCTGCTCTACGCCATGCGCTATCACCGCCAGCGGCTTGTCTGTGCATTCAACGCCAACCGCACGATGGGCTTGGTCTGGGGCGCGTTGTCACTGGTCAATTACTGCGGCGAACTTTGGGCGATGACCCGCGCACCGGTGGCGCTGGTCGCCGCGCTGCGCGAGACGAGCATCCTGTTTGCAATATTGATCGCGGTGATCTGGTTGAAGGAACCGCTGCGGGCGAGCCGGGTGGCAGGAGCGGGTGTTGTGGCGTTCGGGCTGGTGTTGATGCGTCTGGCTTGAACTCAAGCGGTCGGCAGAAGCCCCATCTCGCGCGCCTTGGCCTTTAGGCTCAGCAAATCACGCCACGCGAGCTTCTTTTGCGCAGGCTGACGCAGCAGGTACGCCGGGTGAAGCATCGGCAGCGCCGGGATGGTGCGACCGCCGGGTATCGTCCATTCGCTCCATTTGCCGCGCAGCCGCAAAATGCCGTCGGCACCGGACAGGAAGCTCTTGGCCGAGACTCCGCCGACAAACACGATGATGTCAGGATCAATCAGCGCAATTTGCCGCTCAATGAACGGTCGGCAGATTTCTGTTTCCATAGGTGTCGGTGTGCGGTTGCCGGGCGGACGCCAGTAGATGACGTTGGCAATGTAGACGTGGGTGCGGTCAAGCCCGATGGATGCCAGCATCCGGTCGAGGAGCTGCCCGGCCTTGCCGACAAAGGGCCGCCCCTCCATATCCTCATCGCGGCCCGGTGCCTCGCCGACCAGCATGATTTTGGCCTGCGGATTGCCATCGGCGAACACGAGATTTTTTGCAGTGAATTTCAGACTGCAACCATCGAACGCGACAAGGCTTTCCCGCAACGCTTCAAGTGTCGGCGCGCGGGTTGCCTCATCCCTGGCGCGCGCGACAGCGGCTTCATCCGGCACGGCATGGGACGGTGTGGCCGGTGCTGGACGGGCGGGTGCGGCAGTTGGGAGGAGGCTGGTTCTTTGGCCCTGTTGTGCGGGCTGTTCGACGCTCGCAGCAGGCGCAACGGATGCCACTGCAATAAATCTGTTTTGCGGCTCTTCCTCCAACGCAAAATCGAGCCCGGCTTCAGAGTAGAAGCGCAACACGTCGCAGATTTCGGCTTGGGTCAGTCTGGATTGCATTATCCCACTTTAGCGCTCCAACGAACAAAGTCACAGGGAAAACCGGCAATGATCACAGGATGCGACCAAGAGGCGACATCGTGTCTTGATTGATGTTTACGTCAAAAAATATTAATGCCGGAATTGAGTGGGAAACAGTGCGATCATGTCGCGAAATGATTGGCGTATTCGTGCCAAGCGTCTAGTTTCCCATCAAGATGATTGCAGGGCGGAGCCGCCTGCAACGGGAGAGATGAGATGAGCGAGCCGCTGCCGACACGCGAGAGCATGGAATTTGATGTGGTGATCGTCGGCGGCGGACCGGCGGGACTATCGGCGGCCATTCGTTTGAAGCAGATCAATCCGGAGCTTTCAGTTGTCGTTCTGGAAAAGGGCGCGGAAGTCGGTGCGCATATCCTGTCTGGCGCGGTGGTGGACCCGATTGGTATTGATGCCCTGCTGCCGGGATGGCGCGACGAGGCAGATCATCCTTTCAAGACGGAAGTGAAGAAGGACGTGTTTCTGGCGCTGGGGCCTGCTGGCTCCGTGCGCTTGCCAAATTTTGCCATGCCGCCGCTGATGAACAACCACGGCAATTACATCGTCTCGCTCGGCAATGTCGCCCGCTGGCTGGCAGGCAAGGCGGAAGGCTTGGGCGTGGAAATCTATCCGGGCTTCGCCGCGGCGGAAGTGTTGTATGACAATAAAGGCGCTGTGCGCGGCGTGGCGACCGGCGACATGGGCGTCGAGCGCAATGGCGAACCGGGGCCGAACTTTGCCCGCGGCATGGAATTGCTTGGCAAATATGTGCTGGTGGCGGAAGGCGCGCGCGGCTCCATCGCCAAGCAGCTTATTGCAAAGTACAAACTGGACGAAGGCCGCGAGCCGCAGAAATACGGCCTTGGCATCAAGGAACTGTGGCAGGTCAAGCCGGAGAATCACAGCCAAGGCCTGGTGCAACATTCATTCGGCTGGCCGCTCGGCCTGACGACCGGCGGCGGCTCGTTCCTCTATCATCTGGAAGACAATCAGGTGTCAGTCGGCTTTGTGGTTCATCTCAACTACAAGAACCCGTATCTGTCGCCGTTCGAGGAATTCCAGCGCTTCAAGACGCATCCGGCAATCGCCAAGACATTCGAGGGCGGCAAGCGGCTGGCTTACGGCGCGCGGGCGATCACGGAAGGCGGCTATCAATCTGTGCCGAAACTGTCGTTTCCGGGCGGTGCTTTGATCGGCTGTTCGGCGGGCCTCGTCAACGTGCCGCGCAACAAGGGCAGCCACAATGCGGTGCTGTCGGGTATGATGGCGGCAGACAAGATCGCCGCCCGCATCGCAGGTGGCGCGGCCAATGACGAGCCGGTCGAGATCGAGCAGACGTGGCGCGACACGGCCATCGGTGCTGACCTCCGGAAGGTGCGCAACGTGAAGCCGCTGTGGTCGAAATTCGGCACCATCGGCGGCATTGTCCTCGGCGGGCTCGACATGTGGATCAACTCAATCACCGGCGGCTTTTCGCTGTTCGGCACGATGAAGCACGGCAAGACCGACGCGCAGGCCACCGAACCGGCGGCGGGCTTCAAACCGATTGACTACCCGAGGCCCGATGGCGTGCTGACATTTGACCGGCTGTCCTCCGTATTTTTGTCGAACACCAACCACGAGGAAAACCAGCCGATTCATTTGCAGCTCAAAAACGCCGAACTGCAGAAGGCCTCTGAGTGGGGCGTCTATGCCGGACCCTCAAGCCGCTACTGCCCGGCGGGCGTCTATGAATGGACGGGCGAGGGCGCGGACAAGACCTTCGTCATCAACGCCCAAAACTGCGTCCACTGCAAAACCTGCGACATCAAAGACCCGAACCAAAACATCAACTGGGTCACGCCGCAGGGAGGCGAGGGGCCGGTTTATCCGAACATGTGAGCGCCTGACCGAAAATTCTACTGCAACGGCCAACTGATGCAATTTTCTGCGCTTCCGGTGCTCACGTACCCAAACGTACGCTCCGCTCCGGTTCTCGAAAATCACACCATTTGACTCGTTGCAGCGAATTTTGGGTCAGCCGCCCGGCGACCGTCAAACGAAGTGTATTGCAACACTCACGATTCACAATGAATCTATCCCGCAAATTTTTTCGCCAAGCCTTTGATTTGCATACCGTTCAACAAAATTTTCACCTGATTTATCCACCTCAGTTTCCCCGGCCTCATAATCAGTCAACGCAATTTGACGGATGACGAGGGACGAGAATGGAAAATACCGGGCGATTTGATTTGCCGCTGATCATGCCTTCGCAGGCGCAGAAGCATGTGACGCACAATGAGGCACTGACGCTGGTGGACGGGCTGATGCATCTGGTCGTCAAGACCTTTGGCGAGACCAGCCCGCCGGTGAGTGCGCAGATTGACGATGCGTTTGTGATCGGCGCTTCGCCAACGGGCGCGTGGTTTGGTGAGGGCGGGAACCTTGCGTTCAATACCGATGCAGGCTGGCGGTTTGCCAACCCGGTGCGGGGAATCGTTGCGTTGAACGCTGCAACGGGGCGGATGGTCATTTTCGATCAAGGTGTCTGGAAGCCGCTGGGCGACGTGCTCGATATTGCGACCTTGCCGATGCTGGGGATCAACACCAGCGCTGACACGACCAACCGCCTCGCCGTGCGCTCCAACGCAGCATTGCTGACGGCGGTAAACGTTGGCGATGGAGGCAATGGCGACTTGCAGGTGAAGCTGAACAAGGAGACGCAGGGCGATACGGGCTCGCTGCTTTATCAAACAGGTTTTTCCGGCAGAGCGGAAATCGGACTTTCGGGCGACGATGATCTGAGCGTCAAGGTCAGCCCGGACGGATCAGTCTGGACTGAGGCGTTGCGCATCGACCGGACGAGCGGAGCCGTGACGTTACGCGCAAACTCTGTTGCCAACGCCGCGCTGGCCAACATGGCGACGGTGCGCATCAAGGGCCGTGCGACGGCGGGCACAGGCGCGCCGGAAGATTTGAACGGGACACAGGCAACGGCGCTGCTTGATGTGTTTGCAACCTCTGCCAAGGGGCTTGCACCTGCGTCCGGTGGCGGCACGGTGAATTTTCTCCGTGCTGACGGTACCTGGGCGGCGCCTGTTGGCGGCGGCGCAGCGGCTTGGGGCGGGATTACCGGCACGCTCTCGGCGCAGACAGATTTGCAGACTGCGCTCAACGGCAAACAGGCGGCGGGTTCATATGCGGCCGCAGTGCATGGCCACGCACAAGCCGACATCACGGGTCTGATCACCGCGCTGGCAGGCAAGCTGGCAGCAAGTGCAGTCTCAAGCTTCGGTCTGACGCTGGTCGATGACGCTGACGCCGCCACAGCGCGCGGCACGCTTGGTCTTGGCACTCTGGCGACGCAGAGTGGCACATTTTCCGGTGCCTCCTCCGGCACGAACACCGGCGATCAGACCATAACCCTGACCGGCAATGTGACCGGCAGCGGCACCGGTTCGTTTGCGACCACCATTGCGGCGGGCGTTGTCAGCAATGCCATGCTGGCCACCGTTGCAGCGGCAACGTTCAAGGGCCGGACGACCGCAGGCAGCGGCGCGCCTGAGGATTTGACGGTGACCCAAGTAACCGCGTTGCTGAACGCGTTCACGGCGGCGCTGAAAGGTCTCGTCCCCGCATCCGGCGGCGGCACAGTCAACTATCTGCGGGCGGACGGCACTTGGGCCGCGCCATCGGGCAGCGGGCCATCCGTTGATCCGTTGGACCTGGCGGCGACCGGAGTGGCCGCGCCGGCAACTGGCACCGTGCGCCTGTTCCGCAAGGATCGTGGCGGACGGCAGATGCCTGCCTTCATGGGACCAACCGGCTTGGACGCGACGGTGCAGCCGTTCATCGCCACCAACAAGATCGCCCGCTGGAACGCGTCTGGTAATGGCACGGCAACGCCGATTGTGGATGGCTTCGCAGCAGCGTTCACGACGCTTGGCACGGCCACCGCGCGCAATGTGGCGGCAACAGATTTCATCACCAGACTGCGCCGCTTTGGCCATGTCTCGGCAGCGACAGCAGGCGCGCTTTGCGGGCATTTCGCGACAGTTGCGCAATGGACCATTGGCACGGGCACGGGTCTGGGCGGGTTCTATTACAATTGCCGTTTTGTGCCCTCGGACGCGGCTGCGGTATCGGGCGCGCGGATGTTCATCGGCCTGCGCAACGCCGTTGCCGCGCCGACGAATGTTGAGCCGTCATCGGGGCAAATCAACATGGTCGGTGTCGGGCAAATCTCGACATCAAACAATCTGCACATTTGCTACGGCGGCTCGGCAGCGCAAACTCCAATTGATCTTGGCGCGAGCTTCCCGGCGGGCAGCCTATCAAGCGCCGCATATGAACTGGAACTCTTTGCCTCGCCCGGCACCCAGACCATCGGTTACAAAGTGACCCGGCTGGACAACAACACCGTGGCGAGCGGCACATTGTCCGGCACGGTCGGAACACAGGTTCCGGCGGCAACGACATTTCTGGCGCACACAGCGTGGCGCTGCAACAACGCCGGTGCATTGGCTTGCGGG
>JANPEK010000089.1:0-2505 GCA_031422915.1 Phyllobacteriaceae bacterium
CCAGTGAGATTGTCATGCACGGCGTCGTGCAAGAGCCGCTCCTCGCCCTTTTTCTGTTCTGTGACATCAACCATTGTGCCGACGCAGCGGATGACTTCACCGTCTGAGCCGATGACCGGACGGGCTTTCAGCGTAAACCAATGATAATGCCCGTCGCGCGCGCGGAAACGGAAATCCTGCGCGATCCTGCCGCGCCGGTGCTCGATCACCATGTCAAGCGTGGTGCGGAAAGGGTCGCGATCGTCCGGGTGAAGATATTGCAGCCAGGTCCGCGCCGCGCCGTGCAACGTGTTGGGATCAAGCCCGATCAGCCCGGCAATGTCCGGTTTGGTGACGATCTTGTCGCGCGGAACATCCCAGTCCCAGACAATATCGCCCGAGCCGGCAATCGCCATCGCCTGCCGTTCCATGTCGGAAAACAACCCCTGCTGCAACGCGCCGCCGGCAAACGCATGCTGCATCACTGTAAAGCCGATCAACAAAACAACCAGCACCAGTCCGCCGCCGAGCGCCGGCTGAATGATGTCATTGTCGATGGAACCCGTGACAGCCATAAATCCGGAAAGCAGCCACAACAATACCAGCGCCCAAGTCGGAATGATCATGATCGCCCGGTCATAACCACGGATTGTCAGGTAAATAATGATCAAAAGACCCGCAGCCGCCGTCATCGCAAACGAGATGCGGGCAATGCCCGATGCAATTGGCGGATCAAAAACCGCAACGCCAAAAAGCGCGCACAGCCCGATCAGCCACATCAGCGCGCCGTAGCTGAAATGTCCATGCCAGCGGTTGAGGTTGAGATAGGTGTAAAGAAACACCACAAGCGTCGCCGCAAGCCCGACTTCCGTTGCCGCCCTCCAGGTCTGCTCATTGCCCGGCGCAATCTGAATAAGTTTGCTCAGGAAGCCAAAGTCAACACAGATATAGGCAAGAACCGCCCAAGCCAGCGCCGCAGTTGCCGGAAACAGCGCAGTGCCCTTGACCACAAACAGAATGGTCAAAAACAGCGCCAGCAGCCCGGAAATTCCCAGCACAATTCCCCGGTAAAGCGTGAAGGAATTGACAGTGTCCTTGTAGGCATCTGGCTCCCAAAGATAAACTTGCGGCAGCTTGGCCGATGCAAGTTCCGCAACGAACGTCACGACAGTGCCGGGGTTCAAAGTGACCCGAAAGACATCGACATCGGGATTGACCTGACGATCAAGCGCAAAGCCTTCACTGGGTGTGATTGCAACAATCCGGTCAGAACCAAGGTCAGGCCAGAAAAAACCGGAGCCGGGCAGACGAAAATGCGGCGCGACAATCAGCCGGTCAATCTGCTGGTCAGTCGCGTTTGCCAGCGCAAACACCGCCCAGTCGCCGCTCGCCTTTTCAGAGTTTCCTTCGACTTCAATGCGCCGGACAATTCCGTCAATGCCGGGCGCTGTCGAAACGGTGAACTTGTCACCTTGATTGGAAAATATCTGCACCGCGCGGGAAAGATCAAGCGCAGTATCGTCCTTGCTGATCTTGATCGGTTCAGCGGCAAAGGCGGGCAGGGCAAAAAGCAGAAACAGCATCGCGCAAAGCAAACGAAAATATCCGCTGCCATTGGCCGTGGTCGATGCTGCTGCGCCCGTCTGCATTCACTGCCCTTATGTGCTCAGTCGTTTGAGCCCGAAATGCGGGCAAAAAGCAAATGGTCTTGCCACTCCCCGTTTATTTTCAGGTAGGATTTCAACAGTCCTTCTTGGCTAAACCCGGTTTTCTCAAGCACGCGGATTGAACGCACATTGCCGGGAATACAGGCGGCTTCAAGGCGATGCAGACAAAGCCGGTTAAATGCATGACTGATAAGCGTGCGCACCGCGTCCTGCATCAGGCCTTTGCCAGCATGCGGCTCACCCATCCAGTAGCCGATATGACCGTTCATCGACACGCCATACCGAATATGCCCAAGAGTAATACCGCCGATAAGTGCATGATTTTGTTTGTCGAAAATGAAAAAGACAAAAGCCGACCCGTCTTTTGCGTCATTCTGCGCCCGGCTGACACGCGAACGAAACGACGCACGGGTGAGTTCGTCGCTCGCCCAGACTGGTTCCCAAGGCTGCAGAAACGCCCGGCTCTCGTCGCGCAGTGCAGCCCATTGCTTGAAGTCGCTGCGTTGCGGAGCCCGGATGTAGACGCGGTCGCCTGTCGCAGTTGGCGGCGGGCGGCCAAATAGGGTGCGTAAATCCATGACGCGCCAAGCCTAGCCGACAGCCGCCTGCTTGAGTGGGACGGCAGAAGACAGTTGCGCGCAAATGTCCTCATAGCTCGCCATTTTCGATATCGGCCCGATCGCGGCAACCGTCGGAACCGTATCAATGAACAGCCGGCCCGCAAGGTCCATCAGCCGCTCAACAGTGATCTTCGACAACCGCTCCATCAATTCCTCATTGGGAACCGGACGGCCAAACAGCATGATCTGTCGGGCAATCTGGCCCGCCCGCGAGGCTGCACTCTCGCCGGACATCAACA